>NZ_NFLD01000002.1:0-148021 GCF_002160725.1 Massilimicrobiota sp. An142
AACAATGAATTTATATGTTCATTGTCAAAATAAATATAAACAAGATTGCATGAACAGAATACATATTTAGTCCAAATCCGTTTTCAACGGATTTTTTCTTTTAGTTCATTACTAAGGGAAAAAAGGAGTGAATATGAAACCTTTTGTAAAATGGGCTGGTGGAAAAACACAGTTATTAGAAGAAATAGAAAAACTATTACCAAGCAAAATAAATCATTATTATGAGCCGTTTGTCGGTGGTGGTGCTGTTGCATTGCATTTTATGTTTGAAAAAGCAACAATAAATGATATTAATCAAGAACTTATTTTTACGTATGAGTGTATAAAAAATCAGAAAGATGAATTATTAAAAGAATTGGATAAATTGGCTTTGGAGCATGAAAAGAATCCTAAAGAATTTTATTATCATACAAGAGATTTATATAATGAAATGATGGCAAATCAAGAAAAAAACATTTCTTTAGCAGCAATGTTTATTTATTTGAATAAACATTGTTTTAATGGATTATATAGAGTTAATTCTAAAGGTTTATTTAATGTACCATTTAATCAAAAGAAATCAGGAAATTCTTATAAAAAAGAGGATATAGATCAAATATCTAAGTATTTACAGAATGTAAATATTTTGTGTACTGATTTTGAAAATGTTTGTAAGAACTGTGAAAAAGGTGATTTTGTATTTTTTGATAGTCCTTATGATCTTTTAAATGATACATCGTTTGAATCATATACTAAAGAAGGATTTACAAAAGAAGAACATATTAGATTAGCTAATCTTTATAAAGAGTTATCTAAAAAAGGTGTCTATTGTATGCTGACAAATCATAATACAGAACTCATAAGAGAACTTTATAAAGACTTTCATATCAAGGTTATTAATGTTAAAAGAAATATTAATTCAGATGCTAAAAAAAGAACTGGTGAAGAAGTGATTATTACTAATTATGAATCAAATAATGATATTCAATTAATTAATGGTGATGCTTTTGAAATATTACCTACTATTAAAGATAAAACAATAGATATGATATTTCTTGATCCACCATATTTTCTATCAAATGGCGGTATATCTTGCTCAGGTGGTAAGCAAGTTTCTGTTAATAAAGGTGAATGGGATGAAAATTATTCTTTTCAGGAAAAGGTAGATTTCAATAGGAAATGGATAATAGAAGCAAAAAGAATATTAAAAGATACAGGAACAATATGGGTATCTGGTACTTATCACAACATTTATATTATTGGGTATTTATTAGAAGAATTAGGATTTAAAATAATTAATAATGTAACTTGGATGAAAACAAATCCACCACCAAATTTAGCATGTCGTTGTTTTACTCATTCAACTGAAACACTATTATGGGCAAAAAAGAATATTAAAAATGTTAAGCATACTTTTCATTACAAATTAATGAAAGAATTGAATGAAGGAAAGCAAATGAAAGATGTATTTGTTGGATCATTAACACCACAAAAAGAAAAGAGATATGGGAAACATCCCACGCAGAAGCCTGAATATCTATTAGAAAAAATTATTTTAGCAAGTACAAATGAAAATGACCTTGTCTGTGATTTTATGGCGGGTAGCTTTACAACTGGCGTTGTATGTAAGAAGTTAAAGAGAAGATTTATAGGAATAGAAAAAGAAAAGGAATTTTATGAAATAGGTTTAAAGAGAATAGAGGATGTTAATTATGGAGAGAAACTTTGAGAAATGGCTATCAACTTTAAGAAGTTCAATATCTGATTATAAATATTATGTTGACTTTGAAAAGGTATATGAAAATATAAATGATATTAAAGTTGAATTAAATATTTTAAATTCATTAATAGGATCAAAAGATTTTGATGATGAATTTAGATCTATATGTCAGAAATATCCTCAAACATTAAAATGCATTCCTATATTGTTGGCTGTCAGACAATATGAGATAGAAGTGCAAACAAACTATAAAAATATTAAATATGATTTTATGTTATATAAATACAAAAAATTATCTCATAATGATATTGATCTGTATCTTGAATTTTTAAAAGAAACTGGATTAAAAGAGTTAATAGTTAATCATATTATTAATAATTTAGTGGATTATGTTTTAGGTATAGAGGTTGGATTAGATTCAAATGGAAGAAAAAATCGTGGTGGACATTTGATGGAAAATTTATTAGAAAGATATATTCAAGCGCTGAATGTTGAATATTATAAAGAAATGTACACGAAAGATATTGAAAAGAAATGGAATATTGATTTATCACTACTTACAAATGCTGGAGATGTTGCTAAAAGGTTTGATTTTGTTGTAAAAACAGAGAATCAAATTTATGTTTTTGAAACGAATTTTTATAAAGCTGGTGGAAGCAAGTTAAATGAAACAGCAAGAAGTTATAAAAATATCACCCAAGAAATTGATAGGGTTGAAGGAGTAACATTTATATGGGTCACTGATGGTTATGGTTGGCGAAGTGCTAAACATAATCTTAAGGAGACCTTTGATGTATTGAATACTTTGTATAACATTCATGATTTAGAAAATGGAATTTTGAGAAAAGTCATCTTATGATGATTTTTTATTTTATAAGCATATAAGAAAATAGATTTTGGATATTCTAGTATGAAGATAAAATAATAATTTTATATTATTAATATGTACAATTTAAATTTTTTACAAAGAATAAAAAATTTTGAATTTGTTAAATGTTTTTGTGTTATATTCTTTTTGGAAAGGAGAAGAAAATGAAAAAATTAAACTTAATTCCTGATATAGATCACTTATGGAAGACTCTTGGTTATCATTTTGAAAACATATGCCAGGTTATGCACGAGTTTATCGATAATGCTATTTCTGATTTTATTAGAAATAATATTAAAAATTGTGAAATTATTATTACATTTAAAAAAATTGGCGATCAAGTAGAAGTTATTATAGAGGATCATGGAAAAGGTATTATAGACATTGAAAATGCTTTAACTCTAGGTGGTATGAGATATTCAGAGTCGTTATTGAATGAACATGGATTTGGAATTAAACATGGTTTTGCGTCCGGAGATCCTCTTAATAAAACTTGGTCATTAATGACAAGAACAGAAAAAGATGCATTATTAGGGCAATATCAGGTAGTAAAAGCACCGTATTTATTTGAGGGTATGAATGTTGAAGTATGCAAAGGAAATTGCTTAACAGGTACTGAAACAGGAACAATTATCAAGTTTACATGTACATATGATATTTTCAAGACAATACGAATTCCTTTTGGGAGTCATACATCTCAATTTGAGGATTTGGTAAATCTATTTTATGAAGATTTAGGAGTGTATTATTCTTACATTATTAAACAAGAAAATGTTCAGATAACAATAAAAGCTTTTGATGACGATAAAAAATATAAACATATAGCTAATGTAAAACCTATATTTCCAGTTGTTGAAAAGTGTAAAATGAATAAATCGCAAATGGTTGATTTGGGTAATGGAGTAGTCAAAATTGATTTGAAGCATATTATCATGTCGAAAAAAACACTAACAAAAAAATACTATTTAAAAAATATGAGATCTTCGGGAGTAGAAATACGTTATAATGGTAGGTTACTTGAGTTTTTGGGATTTGAAGAAATTTGGGGTATAAAATCACATCCATTTTATAATGGTAATCTCATAGTTGTCAATTTAATTTCTGATAAAAGAGGAAGACTACCTAATACACGTACAACAAAAACTGGTTTAAATAGATCTGATTCAAAAACCGCATTTTTATTTCATTGGATTGCTGATCAAATTTCATTATTGCATGATGAAAAAGAAATGAATCAAAATATAAAAATGAAATTTATTGATCAAGTTGTAAATTTGACTTTTGTTGATAAAGAAAACATAATTTATGATGCTATTAAAACAAAAAAATTTATTTGTAATTGCCAAGTTTACACTCATGAGGGTTATGATTTGTATTTTGAATGTGCAAAAAGTAAAGTTAATGATCTCTACTTTTTTGAAAAAATATGGACGAACAACTTTTATTGAATAAACCTATTAGTAGAATTATTCTAATTACCGACGAACATCCAGAGCCTTTGAGAGAACGTGTTAGGTTGATTAATAAAAAGAATATTGAAGGAAAAAATTATAATATTGTTTTAATTACAAAGTAATTTTTTAAGATCTAATAATGGGGGGGGACTATTATTAGATTTTTTCATTTGAAAAAGTTTTTTTAATATTATTGATATGATATAATTGAAATACGTGTTTTAAAAAAGTATAAAGTATTTTTGCTTTCAATACTTATATAGTCAAGTTTGTGGAGGAAATTATGAAAATAGTTAATGTTGTTGCTGCCATCATCAAAAGAGATGATCAGATATTAATTGCTAAAAGAGGATATGGAGAATTCAAAGGAATGTATGAGTTTCCTGGAGGAAAAATAGAAAAAGGTGAAACACCTGAAGAAGCATTAAAAAGGGAAATAAAAGAAGAAATGGAAGCAAATATTGAAGTTGATTCATTTATATGTCATGTTCATTATCAATATCCAGATTTTATATTGGAAATGGATTGTTATTTATGTCATTTGAAAGATTCACATATTTCATTATTAGAACATTTAGATGCAAAATGGATTCATCCTGTTCAAGAAGATATATTATGGGTTCCTGCTGATGTACAAGTTATCGAGGAAATAAGAAAGAAGGTTCACAATGGATAACCTTTTATTACAAGAAAGAACTAGACTCATTTATAATGATCAACAACAAAACAAAAAGGTTATAACAGATATTGAAAATGCATTATTAGATTGTGATACATTTGATATTTCTGTTGCTTTTATAGCGTTATCAGGATTGGCTTCTATTAGAGAAACTTTACATAAATTGAAAGTTCAAAATAAAAAAGGAAGAATCATCACAAGTACATATTTAGGATTTAATGAACCTAAAATGTTTAAAGACTTATTAAAATATCCTAACATAGAGGTACGAGTATATGATGATCATCATGGTTTTCATTCTAAAGGTTATATCTTCCAAAAAAATTCAAATTATTGGGCAATAGTAGGAAGTTCAAATTTAACACAGTCTGCTTTATCATTAAATCAAGAATGGAATGTTTATGTATCATCACATAAACAAAATGATACAATAAAACAAATACAAGGTGAATTTGAAAATCAATGGCAAAAATCAATTCCTTTAACTCATGAATGGATCAATGAATATCAAAAAAATTATGTTAAACCTGAAAAACATTCAATACGACATATTCAAAAAGACATTGTCCCCAATTATATGCAAAGACAAGCTTTAGCTTCATTAGAACACTTAAGACAACAAAATCAAGATAGGGCTTTGCTTATTTCAGCAACAGGTACTGGAAAGACATATCTTTCTGCTTTTGATGTTCAAAAAGTTAAACCTCGTAGAATGTTATTTGTTGTTCATAGAAAAAGTATTGCTTTGAAAGCTATGGAAACATTTCAAACAATTATTAAAGATAAAACAATGGGTATTTTTTCTGGCAATGTTAAAGAATTGGGTAAAGATTATTTGTTTTCAACAGTTCAAACTATTCATAAAAAAGAAAATAGAGAATTATTTAAACAAGATGAATTTGATTATATTATTATTGATGAAGTTCATAAAGCGGGAGCTTATACATATCAAGAATTAGTTCATTATTTTCATCCTCAATTTTTATTAGGTATGTCAGCTACACCAGAAAGAAATGATCAGTTTGATATATATAAAATGTTTCATTATAATATTGCTTATGAGATCAGACTTCAACAAGCAATGGAATATGATCTGTTATGTCCTTTCCATTATTATGGTATCACTGATTTAAATATTGATGGTATTAGTATAGATGATAAATCTGATTTTAATCTTTTAATTAATGAAAAACGTATTGATTATATTATTGAAAAAATTGAAGAATATGGATATTCAGGTGAAAAGGTTCATGGTTTAATTTTTGTAAGTAGGAAACAAGAAGCTATTGAATTGTCCAATTTATTTAATCAAAGAGGTTATAATACTATTGCATTAACTGGTGATGATAATGAAGAAAAAAGACAGGAAGCAATGGATCGCCTTGAATCTAATGATGAAGATGGCTTAGATTATATTTTTACAGTTGATATTTTTAATGAAGGAATTGATATTCCTAAAGTAAACCAAGTTGTGATGCTTAGACCAACACAATCAGCTATTATTTTTGTACAACAACTTGGAAGAGGATTAAGAAGAAATGATGAAAAAGATTATGTCGTTGTTATTGATTTTATTGGGAATTATGAAAGAAACTTTTTAATACCTATAGCTTTAAGTGGAAATACAAACTTAAATAAAGATACACTGAGACAATTTATAACTGAAAGAAATGTTTTAATACCTGGAGTATCAACAATTCAATTTGATGAAATATCTCAAAAAAGAATCTTTGAATCTATTGATCATGCGAATTTTAATGATGTTAAACTGATTAAAGAAAGTTATGTTCAATTAAAAGCTAAATTGGGTAGAATACCTCATATTAAAGATTTTGAAAAATATGGTGCTATTGATATCCAAAAGATATTTCAAAATAAGGGTTTAGGTTCTTATCATATGTTTTTAAAGAAATATGAGAAAGAATATGATGTTCAATTTTCTTCATTAGAAGAAAAGTATTTACAATTTATTTCATCAAAACTTTCTTCAGCTAAACGTGTTCAAGAATTAGAAGCCATTAAACTTGCTATAGAAAGAAAAGTACATGTTAATGAATATTTAAAACAACAAATGTTAGATGAATATCAAATTCAAATGCCAGAAGTGAGTTATACAACAATACAAAACATATTAACTCAAAATTTTGCAACAGGATCATCTAAAGATGCTTTTAAAGATGTTCCTATTTTGGATACTGATTGGAACATATCTCATGTTTTTCAATCACTATTAAATAATGAAGAATTTAAAAGACAAGTATTAGAAGTCATTGATTATAGTATAGATCTATATAAACGAGAGTATAGTCAACGTTATCAAAACACAGATTTATGTTTATATAAGAAATATACATATGAGGATGTTTGTCAGTTACTTAATTGGGAAAAGAATCTTGTCCCTTTAAACATAGGTGGATATAAATATGATCAACATACAAATACTTTACCAGTCTTTATTAATTATGATAAGGAAGAAGATATTGCAGATACAATTAAATATACAGATCATTTTGTAGACCCACAAACATTAGTTGCTATGTCAAAGAGTAAATTAAAACTTGGTAGTAAAGGGATGGATATATTTACTCAAGCTAAACAAAGACAAACAATAATTCATATTTTTGTTCGAAAGAATAAAGATGATAAAACTTCTAAAGAATTTTATTATTTAGGTATTGGAAATATTATAAATATCAAACAAGAATATATGGCAGATCAAATTCCAGTATGTGAAATTTTATATCATTTAGATCAACCTGTAAGACAAGATATTTATGATTATATAGTGAAATAAGAAATGAGGAATAATAATGAATATTCAAAATTATTTTGCAAGACATATTTATAATAGAGGTGTTGATATCTACAATAGTGGTGGTGTTTACAATGTTGTTAAAGTGGGAAATGTATATAAAGGAAAGGTATTAGGCAACCATGAGTATGATGTTGAAATAGAAGTTTCTGATCAACTGAAGATTACTGATATGCGTTGTACTTGTCCTTATGCTATGAAAGGTAAAAAATGTAAACATGAAGCTGCATTGCTTATAGAGCTATTTGGTAATCATTCATCTTATGATTATGATTATGAGGATTATGACGATGATTATGATGACTATGGCTATGATTATGATACAAAAGATGATAATTGCAGTGATATGTACCAAGGTCATGAAATTTTAGAACCCTTATCAAAGAAATCAAAAGAAGAATTGCTGGAAATCATTGGTCAAGCTCTTGAATCACCAGAAACATATCAAACCTTTTTCCATATTATAGAAGATATGCAAAGAGTCAATCATATATATCAAATGATTTATCAATATATATCATCAAATCAAATACCTCTTAGTGAAGATTATGAAAAGATATACACATCAATTCAAAACTTACATCATTTTCATCAAGATCAATATATACCAGATTTAGCTAAAGAAGCGCTCAATCAGCTTCTTCATACATTTTCATCTTTACAATCTTATCAGGAAGATTTCTTTCATCAGATGATTCAACTAATAGATACTTATGCATCTCAAAATGAAAAAACAAGTATTTATTTTGATCTCTGTGTAAAATATAACCAATCTGTGATTTATCAACTTATTGACAAGCTTCATCAACAAAACATACCTCTAGATGATCTTTTATCATCCTATCAACAAAAGATAAGTTCTTATCCTATTTCAACTGAAATCTACGATAAATATCTTTATATTTTATATCACTATCAAAGAGAATCATTATCTTCTGTTATAGACACCAATAAAAACAATTTAGTATTTATTAAAGAAGCTATCAATCTTTATATGAATCATCAAGACTATCAAAAAGCCATTGATTTATGTCTCCAACAACTTCAAGAACATCCTCATCAAGATATTTATTTATTACTTCTTGATATTTATAAACAAACCAATCAAAATGAGCAAATCATTGCTCTTGCTACTGAGTTGCTTTATCATCAATATCCTGGACAAATCCAATATTATCAGTTACTTCAACAATCATATTTACCAGAAATATGGGAACACAAGAAAAAAGACATTATCCATGATTTAGAAAAGAACCAAATCAATATAAGTGAAATTTATATACAAGAAAAAATGTATGATGCTTTATTTCAATATTTAGCTAAAAATGATGATATATTTGGTATGAAGAAACATGAAGATATTCTTTTTGAACATTGTTTAGACAACATGATTCAATATTATAGTCGCTATGTGATGAATAGTTTAAGACATACAGGATCAAGAAGTTTCTATCATGAAATGGCTGAGCTTATTCATAAAATCAGTGAATATGATTTTGATAAAGCTTTTGATTTATCAAATCATCTGATATCGTTATATCCTAATAGACCAGCAATGATAGAAGAGATTAGAATATTTAAGGTTAAGTTAAAAGATGTGATTAGAGCTATTGAAATGACTGATCAGGATATAACTTGGTATTATCAAATATCTCAAGGACAATTTATCAATATAGATGATGATACGAATATTGCTAAAAAAATGATTGTGTTGAATTCACCAGATTATATACAATTACCAGATCATTATGATATTCATGAATATCATATTATGGAAATGTTCGCCAATCAATTAAAAGATCAGCATATGAAAAGAGAACTTCAAAAGACATTAAAAGGTAAAGGAGCATTCCGTCGCTTTAAGGATTTCATCTATAAAAATCAATTGAACACTGCATGGCAACAATTCTTATATGAAACTCATAGAGAATTGGCTATTCAATGGTGTCATAAACATAATATAGAGTTTGTAGAATAATCAAATGATTTGAATTTTATGATAATTCTTATTGAAGAAAATAAAATATAGCTTTATAATGACAATGTCATGGATGTCTTCTTATTGTAGCCTTTAAGGCTAGTGCTGCTCCATGATATAAGTTCCCTTATTGTTTTATGGTAGGCTTTTAGCTGAATCCACGTTTCAACAATGATAGGGAACTTTTATTTTATGTTTTGAGTTTTTATTTAGATGAAGCTTTATCTTTAGACGGAGAGAGTTTCATCTTTTTTACATATTCTAATCTAAAGATAACATATTTATTCTAATGAAAATATTATAGGTAATATTTGAAAAAAGAAACAGCCCATGCAATATTGTATGGGCTATTCAAGCTAGATGAAAATTGAGGTAATCTATATTTTCTTCTAGACTTAATTATCATTTCATTTCATTGTTATTCATTATATCATTTAGTTTTATTGCCTTTTTTGGTTGTCGTGTCCATGTCTTTTCCTGCTGTTTGATAATAAAATTCTTGAGTGGCTGTAATTTGGAATCTACATCAAATTTTTCAAGACAATCATAGTATTCTTTCCTATCTTCTTCATATATAATGATAGGGCTGACATTATGAATAAGCAGATAATAATTCATGATTGTTCTTCCAGTTCTTCCATTTGCATCAGCAAATGGATGAATATTTTCAAAACAGGCATGAAGGTAACTTGCCACAGTGAAAACATCTTCTCCTTCATACTCATTTATTTCTTCGAGCAGTTCTTGAAGATCGCTTTCGACATTTTCAGGATAACTTCCTACTTCATATTTACCTGTAATATAATCATGTTTTTTGAATTCTCCTGGTCTTTCATGATTCATATCATAACGATATGAATCATATGTTCCTTTTGAAAGTTCATAATGAATCTTCTTGATAAGAGGAATACTTAAGGGTACCTTGTCAATAATTTTGTCAAGCAAAAAATGATAACAATCTTTTTGATTTTGAATTTCAAAAAGTGTCCTTAAATCTCCAGTGTAATTGGATACTTTCCCTTTTTCAAATATATCTCTTGTATCATGGTAATCTGTGTTTTGATTTTCAATTTTGTTCGAGTGATAAGCAAAAAGTATTTTAAAATCAAGTAATTGAGCTTCAAGTTCATCTTTATTTTTATAGTATATTCTATACATGATATTCACCACCTGAAAATTATTATACAACAATTTTACTAAGAATTTATAGAGAAAGTTGTACTCTTTCAACTATTTTCAATATAAAATATGGGAAATCTGGTTGAAAGGCATTGTAAAAATCTTATTAAGTTCTTTGGATAATAAAAGGACTTCACACATTTAAAGATAAACTAATAGGAAAATTTAATGGTAGAGAATAAACTTCACATAAAGATATTGAAGCTATCAATCATTTGTTTAAATAAAACTTTATAAAATTGATAAAAAATTATAGATATTAAATGAATAACTTGTCTGTATTTTTATAAGTTGAATTAAAAAAAGAATAATTATTATAGAAAGAGTAGACTTAATTATTCAAAAAATAAATTATGGTAATAAGAATAAAAGACAAGCAAATTTGGTTACTATTGCTTGTCTTTGTTTCTCCATGTTATAAAAACATCTTTGCCGCAATGGGCTAATCCAATATAAATTACTTTGCCTGACATATTGGCTTCATAATGATTTTTTTGAATTTGTTGAATAGCTTGATTAGAAAGCTGTTCTATTTTTTCTTTGTTTGTTGAATATTTGAATTCCAATATATAAGAAGGTGATATTGCACTTTTTGCTTTTAGAATAATATCACAACGACCTTTTCCAGATTCTTTATTGCTGATGATTTCATAGTCATGGGATAACCATGCACACATTCCTAGAAACATTACATGATAGCTATTTTCATTTTGCAAATCATGATAAGATGGTAATGTCAATAAAATGTGAGTATAATAATTTTCAAAATCAATTTGATTACCAAACAATAATGCATCGCATAATCCGGATAGATCTGTTGAAGAAATATTGAGATAATAAGAGGTTAATTGCTGAAATTCTTTTTGCACTTCTTGATTTGGAATACGTAAAATATATCTATCAATTTGCAAAGAATTTGTTTTTTCTGTTGTTAAGTATCCTGCATTAACAAATAATCCCCATAGATTAGGAGTATTACTGACTTCAAAAAAACTTGTTTCCATTTGTACGAGTGTTTCAAGTTTTCCTGTTTCAATAAGTTTTTCATATCCTTGCTTAAAAGATGTATCACATTCTTTCATCGCATCTTTAATCATTTTATTAGAGCTTGTATTGACCCAATAAGGTCTTAATTCTTTATTGTCGATATAATTAATAATAGACCAGGGGTTATAAATTTCCATGTTCCCAATATGATAGCCATCATACATAGCTTTGACTTTATCATTCAATGAAAGTCCATAATATTCTAGCATAGCTTTTGTTTCTGTTTCTGTAAATCCGAAATATTGACTATAATGCTGATCTGTAAGAGTGCAAACAGCTGGATTATTTAAATCACTAAAAATATTTTCTTTAGCGACTCTTTGTATGCCTGTCAACATAGCATATTGCAGACTTGGAGAAGTTTTTAAGGCATTATGAAGTAATGAAGCTAAACCGCTTTTGATATCATCATAAAATTCACCGACATGTGCTTCGATAAAAGGTGTATCATATTCATCTATAAAAACCATAACTTTTTGATGGTAATATTTTTCCATCCTTTTCATTAAAAAATCTAATGATTCGCTTATCGTATTTAAGCTATTATCATGAATTAAAGCATCAACAATTCTGTTATAACGACTTTTTTCAAATTTAGACATATTAGAAAATACATGTTCATTTTTTTCATAAATATCTTGTAAAGTTGTTTTTATTGATAAAATAAGTTGTTCTTTATGACCTTTAGCATTAGCAAAAGATATAAAGATGGTTGGATATTGATTTATGTATGATGCATATTCTGTTTGCATAATCTTTGTATTTTTGAATATGTCTTTTGAATTTTTGGTTATATCAAAAAACTCAGCCATCATAGACATATTGAGAGTTTTACCAAAACGTCTTGGTCGTGTAATTAAGGTTACAGTCGTTTTTCTTTCGAGAAAATCTTTAATCATTAAACTTTTATCTACATTATAATAATTTTCAGATATAAGTTTATGATAATCCATGACTCCAATAGGTAAAGCCTTTTTCATTGTTACACCTTCTTTCTTGTTATAAGTATAACATAAATACCATTGTATCAAAACAAATTCTTTTTTTAGAATGTTATGGAAGTTAATATACAAAATACTTATTGTGTTTTATTTCTTTTAATGAGAAAATATATGGTAGAAAAAGTAAATAATGAGGATATTATCATGGGTAAAATGACGACATTTGAAGACTTAGAAAAAGAAAATATGCAACTCAAAAAAAGAATAGAATATTTAGAAAAGCTTTTAGATAAACATCATATTGTTTATCATCAAATAGAAAAGGAAAATCATTTCATTAATAGTGAAGTCATTACCCCAAGACATGCGATTATATTTTATCGACTTTTTAAAGGGAGAAAAGATGTTTATAGTCAAAGACATATTAATAAAGATGGGAGAGTTGGATATTATCCTCAATGTGAAAACTTTTGGAAAAATGAAATCTGTTTGAAAAAAACAAATAAAAAAATAAAATGTAAAGATTGTCCAAATAAAAAATGGAAAGTGTTAAATCAAAGAGTTGTTATGGAGCATCTTAAAGGAAATGATATCAATGGTAATGACGTCATAGGTATTTATCCTATGTTAGAAGATGAAACTACAAACTTATTGGTATTTGATTTTGATAATCACGAAGTCGGAACAGATGGTGAGAATGTTGATAATAGTTGGAAAGAAGAGGTCAATGCTCTAAGAGAAATTTGTCAATTACATCAAATTGATATTCTTGTGGAAAGATCACGATCAGGTAGAGGGGCTCATCTTTGGATTTTCTTTGATCAACCCTTACCTGCTATAACAGCAAGACGTTTTGGTAGAGCGCTATTAAATATAGGTGCTCAATCTATTAATTTAAAAACATTTCAAACATATGATCGTATGATTCCTGCACAAGATCATTTGGCGGATGATGGGTTAGGAAATTTAATTGCCTTACCATTACAGGGCCAGGCTTTGAAAAAACAAAATAGTGCTTTTGTAGATGAAAATTGGAATGTTTATCCCCGTCAATGGGAATGTCTTGAAAAAGTTAAAAAACTATCATTGGAATTTGTAGAAGAGAAACTTGAATTATGGAAAGATAAAGATATATTTAGTGAGAATTATGATTATTCGATATCTCAACCATGGATTAAAGAAAATCATTTTCATAAAGATGATGTCAATCATCATGTTGACATCAAATTTGCAAATATGGTTTATATTGATACAAGAAGTTTGAAGCCAAGAATTCAAAATCAAATAAGACGTTTAGCAGCTTTTAGAAATAAAGAATTTTTTAAGAGAAGAGCAATGGGATTATCTGTTAGAGGGATGAATTCATGGATAGAATGCGCAATTGATATAGATTATTGGATTTGTTTGCCTAGAGGATGTTTATCAGTTCTTCGAAATGAATTAGAAAAAAGTCAAATTACATATCATATAGAAGATCTTAGAAATTCGCAAAAGAAAATAGATGTCAATTTTATAGGTCAATTATATGATAATCAACAAAAGGCATGTGAAACATTATTAGAAAATGATATAGGAATTTGTCATGCAACGACTGCGTTTGGCAAAACTGTTGTTGGAACAAACTTGATAGCTCAAAGAAAAGTGAATACACTCATTATCGTTCATACCAATTTGATTATGAATAACTGGGAAGATGATCTTAACCGCTTTTTAAGTGTTCATGAGAAATTACCAACATACACAACTCCATCAGGGATAAAGAAAACAAGAAAGAGTGTTATTGGGAAATTATATAGTAATCATAATTCTGTAACTGGTATTATTGATATTGCTATTGTCAATTCACTCATTACAAAAGGTGAAATCAAAGATTTGGTTAGGAACTATGGAATGATTGTTGTAGATGAATGTCATCATAGTGCATCTGCTATGCTTTATGATGTACTCACTGAAGTTCGCGCTAAATATGTTTATGGATTTACTGCAACTCCAAAAAGAGAAGATGGTTTGGAACAAAAAACTTTTATGCAATTAGGACCTATTCGATATCAGTTTACGACCAAGCAAAGATTACAACTTCAAAATGTCAATCATTATATCTTCCCACGTTTTACGAGATTCATAGATTTAGAAAATACAAAAATATCAATAAATGAAATGTATCAAAAATTGATTCATGATCAAGAAAGAAATCAACAAATTCTTACAGATATAAAAGAAGCACTTCAAAATAAACGTACACCATTGATTATTACAAAATTTAAGGAACATGCTCAATATTTATATGAACAATTACAGGGACGAAGTGACCATATTTTTCTGTTGGTTGGGGGTAAAGGTCATAAAACCAACAGACAAATACGTGAAAAACTCAAAAATATTAACAAACAAGAAAGTGTTATCTTAGTAGCAACAGCACAATATGTAGGAGAGGGCTTCAACTTTCCTAGATTAGATACTTTATTTTTAACCGTTCCTGTATCTGTAGAGAGTAACATAGAACAATATTCAGGAAGATTGCATAGAGATTTTGAAGGAAAAAAAGATGTTATTATTTATGATTATATTGATTCACATATAAAAACATTGGAAAAAATGTATCATAAACGTATGAGAACGTACAAAAAGATGGGCTATGAAATATGTACAACATTACATGTCCGTGAAGATGAAATTCAAATGATATATGATAACTCTGATTATCAAAAAATATTTGATAAAGATATAGAATGTGCTAATGAAAGTATTGTGATTTCAAGTCCAGGTTTAAGTCAAAAAAGTGTTAATTATTATTTAAGATTGTTTCAATCTAAGTTAAAAGAAAATATTTCCATAACAATTCTCACTTTAGATTCTAAAAGTTATCCAAAAAATATGATTGAAAAAACGAACATATTGATTCAAAATTTAAAAGAAAATGCTATTCATGTGATTGTTACTTCATCTTTATATGGACATTACGCTATAATTGATAAAGAAATGATCTGGTATGGAAATATGAATTTACTATCAAATGTTAAAGAACAAGATTATATGATGAGAATTTCACACCAGCAATTAGTATATGAATTATTACAAGAAACACAAAAAGTGATGAAAGAAGGAAAAGAATGAAGGTTAAAGAATTAAGAGATTTATTAAAAGATAAAGACATAAAGCTGATTAATGATGCTTTTGTAGAAGTTTACAAAGCTTTACCAAAATCAAAAAAAGAAGAATTAGATAGTGTTATTGAAAGTATTGTGAAAGGTGAAGGTAAGAAAAAAACAGTTAAACAAGAAGAAGTTTCGTTAAATGATTTATTTGTTGAAATTCAAGATTTTTTACAGGATGCTTATCATGGCTTTTATATAGCACCTAATCGTATTGTGCCTAAAAAAGAAAGGCCTAAATGGCGTTATAAAGTCAAAAGATATTTAAAGATTTTATTTGAGGTTCCCTCAGATCATCCTGATTTTTTACAAGTTGTTATATTGATTCGTGAAATTTATAAGGTGTTAAGTTATGGCTGTGGTGTTTATGTTTTTTCAAGTGATGATCCTTTTGCATCAGTTGGTATCGCTCAAGAAGAGTTATATGAAGAATATATAAAACGACAGATGCAATTACCAGTCACAGAAGAGACAATACGAGAGATGGTTACTGGTGCAACACATTGCTATTTGAGTCGTGAATGTTTGCATGAAATGTTATACGGCGTTTTAAAATTTCATATTCAAAAACTGGAATATCGTGATATGGTTAAAGCATATGGTCAAAAATTTATTGAGTCACAGAAAAAGTTTATTGCTTCATTAGAACGTTATGATGATAGACTTTATGAAGCAACTCCATTACTGAATGAAACGAATGATGTTGTTTTCATTTTTCACTATGGTTCCTTTGAAAAGGCTCTTCAATATTATTTTAAAAACAGCTATGAACGTAATCAGGAAGTGACTCTTTATAAAGTTTTGATGTTAACAGAGATATTCTTTTCCAAAAAAGAATGGATTGAAGCTTATGAGTATGGTTTAAAATTAAATATTGAACCTAGACAAAGATTACAAGATAAATATAAAAAATATAAAGCATAAAAAAGGAGAACGACTATGTCAGAAAGAGAATATATAAGAAGTGCAGCAATAGATATCATAACAAATCAAGTTCAAGATCATTTAGATGAAAATACAATGAATATGTATCAAAAAATGTTAGATCAAGGAATGAGTGAAGAAAGAGCGATAGAATTACTTGCCTTTTATATGGAAATGTATATCCAGGAAAATTTTCATTTACAGGAATTTAATAATGAAAAATGGAAAGCGTTTTTAGATAACTTGGAACCCATTTATCATGTGCCAGGTGAATATGAATTTGATGCTCAGGAAGAACGTCGTAATTTAAGACATATTCAAAGAGAATATGGAAAATTAAAATCTGATGTTGAAGAATTGGAAGATGAGCTTTTTGTGATTGAATCTCATTTATTAGTATTACATGCCCTATATAAGATTGATACATTTGAAGCGAAGAAGATTATACATATTGTCATGAATCGTTTATTAGATTTGAAGAATCATTATACAAGTGATTATACAGATTATACAACTGAAGACATTTTATCTTTAGCAGACGGATTAGAGAAAATGTGTAATCCTTATATCAATCCACAGTTATATGATTATTTATCAAAGTTTGTTGATTTAAAAGATGAATCACAGTTTGATTATATTTTTAAAAATATTTTTCTATGTTTGTCTAGAATATTAGTCAGCATGGATAGATTTGAAAAAGATCTTGGAAAAAATGGCTATTTCCGTTTTATTAGTCAATATATTGATCTTGAGGCTTGTATTGATGATGGGCCAGCATTTATCTTTAACGAAAATACATTAAAAAAGTAAGAGGTTGTTATGGAATATAAAGATTATATGAATCAGATTCAACAAAGATTGAATACAATGAGTGAAGAAGAAAAGAATCAATGGATTTATCAATATGCCAGGGTTCTTGATAAAAGTCAACGTCAAAAAATGTTAGAAAGTTTAAATTTTGAACATTCTCAAATCATCAATTTTCATGAAAAAGACTTTCAACAATTTATCAAGGATGTGAGTGATGGGGAATTAACGATACCTGCAACAGAAGAGGATGATTATTATTATGGCTATGATTCAGAATATATAACGTATTATACAAAAGAATGTGATCTTTTAAATCAATTGAATGATTATATTCAAGATGCTTTTCTATATATCAATAATTGTCAATATCAGCAGGGATTCAATATTCTTCAAAAGCTGCAAGATTTAGAATATGAAGCTGTATATGATTATGGGGATATATATGAATTATCTTTTGCAGAGTTATTTGAAAATAACTTGATGGATGTTAGCCTTGAACAATATTCACTTTATTATTTATATGCTGCTTTTCAGCTACATCGAAATATATCTGAAATGTATTCATATTTCAATCAGAGTAAGGTTGAATATGTTCTCAGCGATTTAATGGCTTTTGGACCAGAAGAGATAACACTGAGTGATGATGAATATGATCGATGGATATCATTTTTAGAAAATACGCCAGGAGACTATGCAGCAAAGCTTTTAAGAGATATATGCTTTCTTTATGGAGATATCAATCAATTAACAAAAATGACTTTCGAGATAGGAGCTAAACATCCATCTTTATATCTAGATGTTATTGACTATGATCTTTCTTTACATCAATTAGAACATGCTAAAACGATCGCATCACAGGCTTTCAAGCAGCTAGATGAAGGTTTAACGATACGCTCAAAAATTGCTGAAAAACTGATTCCATACTTTCAAGATGATATAGAGTTATATAAAATATCTTTCTTATTCAATCCTCAGATTAATCATTGTTTGCAATTATATACATTAGATTGTGATATCGCTTTTATAAAAACTGAATTTCAGAAGAAAAACTATGCTATTCGTTTTGAATTTGCAACCCTAGAACAAGAAAAAGCTTCTTTATCTTCTGATCAAAAAGAGATTCTTTTATTTTTCTTAGGAGACTACGAAAATATTCTTGAAAAAGCTGAAAAAGATCAAAATAATCTTGGATGGTCATCAAATTTAAAAGGAATACTTATACCATTATTACTCATGTATCTGAAACCAGAAAAGATGCATTTTGTGGCTGATGATGCAGTTATGGATGATTTAAGGCGTAGTTTAAAAGTAAGTGGAGAAGATTTCTATCAGTTATTTCATATCTGGAAAGAAAAATACATGATAACTGATGAATTCAAAAAGAAATGTATCCAATGGTTAAAAGATGAAATCGAACAAAGAGCTGAAGTTATTGTAGGAGGAACTCATCGTCATAGCTATTATGAGGTTGCAAAAGAAATTGTTGTTTTATCAGAGATTTTATATCTCAATAAAAACATTACAAGCATGGAAACATTTGTGAAAGACTATATAAAAAGATATTCACGTAAACATGCTTTTAAAGCTGAAATGTTAAAATATGCAAAACAAGCATAATGTCTACATTTTGTTTTATAAAACCGTTTGAAAAGAACGGTTTTTTATGTCATTATATGCTATAATATGAATAATTGAGAGAAAGGGAAGATTTATGCATAATTTATTTGATGTGATACCAAATCAATTTTTCTATATTTTTATAGGTGATAATAAGCGTATATTGTCAGATTGTGTTTACTTAGCTTATCAGTCATTTCAAAATGATCTTTCTTTTTCATGTACAAGGGAACAGCTACTAACAATATTTCAGGATTACTTTGAAACACATCTTACCACGATTGACAGTGAAGAAAATTTAAACAATTCTAGAGATAAGGCTTTGTATGTATTAAAGCGTTTAAAGGATTGTGGATGGATTCATGAAGAGGTTGGGGAAAATTATGAAGTGTTTATCACTTTTGAAGATTATAGTATTCAGATTATGGATTGTTTGTTTCATTTAGAAGATGTAAGAGAAAGTGAAGAATATTCAGGACTTATATATAATATATATACATCATTTCAAAACTTTGATATTCATCGAGGAGATTTGATTTTTGAAACAGCTTATGAAAATACCAAAGATTTAATTCATAAATTAAAAAATTTGAATTCCAATATCAAAAAATATATTCAAAAACTATTAGATGATGGCATAAAAGATGACTTGCAGGCATTATTAAATTCTTTACTGCAGGAATATCAGACAAAAATCATTGATCGTGCCTACTACAATCTGACAACCTATGATAATCCTTCTAAATATCGTCAGAGCATTCTTTCACGTATTCAGGAAGTGATGGATAATCAGGATTATGTCAGTTTGATTATTCATAATATTATGGAAAGAAAAGGTATCGAACATGATCAGGCTTATGATTTATTGATGAATCAGAAAGAATATATCATGCAATCTTTTGAACATATTGAGGATATCATGCAGGAAATTGATAGTAAGAATAATAAATTTATTGAATCAGCGATTCATCGTATCACTTTCTTATTAAACAATCAAAATGATATTGAAGGAATAATCAATAATATCATAAAATCCATTGCCAGTGGAAACGATGTTAATGATTTAGGTAATATCTATATCAATCAGATGATTAATCGTGATTCTTTATATGTTCCTCGTCAAATAAGTAAATCAATGAAAACACAAATCGAAGATACTGTTATTTTAGATGAAAAGAAAAAAATGGAATCTATAGAAAGAATCAAAAGATCAGAAAATTATTCTCATAAAAAAATTGAAGAAAAAGTGATGTTATTATTAAAGGATGGACCATTTAAAGGTTCACAATTACCATTAGAGACACAAAATGATTTGATTTATTTTGTCTTTATTTATCTTTATGGATTTAGCTATCAGACCAAATATCAGGTAGAACCTTTAAATGAAGAAGTGATAATCAATCATTATCGTTTTCAGGACTTTTTGGTGAAGGAGAGATGACATGAATAAATATCAGCAGGTCACAACATTTTATAATCACTATGTACGTTTAAGTGATTCAAAAAAAGAAGAGTTTTCACGTTTGTGTAATAAATTATTGAGTTATAATTATATCTGTGCCAGTCGTCCTCAAGATCAGGATGACTATTATAAAATTGTTAGTGAATTAGATTTATATGTTCAATACTTTGCATTAATGGATTATGTTGTAGAACATCATCAAGTAGATAAAGTCATTAATTTATATAATTTACAAAATTATAATCGTTATACATTGAAGAAAAATGAATCCATTGTTTTATTGCTTTTAAGAAGATTCTATTATCAGAAGATGCAGGAAGTTTCATTAATAGATCAGATTACAATGACAATGGAAGAACTTCATGACGCTATGCTTGCCACAGGACTTTTTGAAAAACGCATCAATAAAGGTGAAATGAGAGACATATTACGTATTTTAAGACGTTATCATATTATTGACACAACAGGACAAAGCGATGATGATCAATCTATCATTATTATTTATCCAACAATACTCTATGTTTTGCCAGTTCAACAGATAGAGGATATTGATCATCGACTAGCAGAATACAGCAGACAAGGTGGTGACAAAAGTGAAGAAGCTCGTGAAGATGAAGATTATTAATTGGCATCTTTTTAGTAATGAAACAATTGAAATCAAAAATAATGTTGTTATTACAGGGGAAAATGGAACAGGTAAGTCAACATTATTGGATGCACTTCAGTATGTTTTAACTGCGGGGAAAGCCAAATTTAACAGTGCTGCCAATGATTCTGGAAAACGTAATATAGAAGGGTATATGCGTGGAAAACTGGGACGAGAAGGTAAGCCATTTTTACGTACTGGGGATGTTGTTTCTTACATTGTCTTAGAATATTTTGATGAAACATCTAAACGTTCACAACTGATAGGCGTCGTCCTTGAATTAAGTCAAGCCAATATTAAAAAGGAACTCTTCTTTCAAGTTTTAGACCAAAATATACAGGATGATTTGTTTATTCATAAACGACATATCTATAATCGTAACGAATTTAGAAAAGAATTACAAAAACGCAAGCTTAAAGCCAATTTTGCAGATAAGAAGAGTCAGGTTCCTTCACTTTTTAGACAAAGTTTAGGTGTCTCTTCAAAATATTTTGAACTGATACCTCGAGCCCTGGCATTTAAGCCTATTAATCAGGTATATAATTTTATTTATGATTTTTTATTGAATGAAGATCCTGTCAAAATTGATGATTTACGTAATAATATTCATGCTTATAGACATTTAAGTGATGTCTTAAAAGAACAACAAAAACGTATGGAATTATTAGAACAAATTGAAAAAACATATCAGCAATATCAAAAAACAATGAAACATTTAAAAAATTATGAATTTGTAAAAGATGTGTTTTATATAGAAAGCTTAAATTATCAAAAAGGACAATTGGTACAGAGTATCGCGAAAAATAAGAAAATGATTCAAGATATGAAACAACAGATATCTCTGATTCAAAATCAGTTGCATGGTTTACAAAAAGATGTCTTTCAATTGGAAAGTACTCTTGAATCTAATGAAAGCTATCGTTTAAAAAAAGAACTAGAAGAAAATCTTCATCAGCAACAAAGACGTTTTGAACAGATATCTCAAGATTATCAGTTCTATATATCACAATTACAGGAAGATATCACAATGTTAAAGCGTTTAAGAATGAAAGAGACTTTTGTTGAACGTATTCAAAATCAAGATTATGATAGTCAGTATTTAAGTGAACAACTTTTTGATATCCGTAATGATTTAAATGAAAGACGAAATGTCAATATGCAAAAAACAGCTCAATATAATCATGAGTTCAAACAGCTTAGAGAAACCAGTCAGCAGTTCAATAAACAGATGGAACTGTTGAATCGTAATCGTTTTTATTATCGCAAAGAAGTCAGTGAATTAATCGAAGTTCTTTCAGTGAATCTGGAAGAATATTTTCAGCAAAAAGTTGAAGTTAAGCCTTTATGTGAATATCTGGAAGTAACAGATGAATCATGGCGTCAGGCTATTGAAGGTTATCTCAATACGCAGCGCTTTGATTTGATTATTGAACCTGTTTATTTTCAAAAAGCTATGCAAATTTATGAACAATATAAAGCAGAACATCATATTTTTGGTGTCGGTATTGTAAATGTGATTCCTTTACAGAAATATTCTCAAACAGCAGAAAATAGCTTGGCACAGTTTGTGACAAGTTATAATAGCTATGCCAAAAATTATGCCAATATGATTTTAAATAAGGTTCATTGTGTTGAACATGTTGAAGATTTGACACAATATCCAATTGCAATCACAAAGACATGCATGGTTTATCAAAATTATGCTGTGAGAGCTATCAATCCTAAAATCTATCAACAACCATATCTAGGACAGGAAGCCATGAAAATTCAAAAGCAGATCATTCATCAAAAATTAACTGATTTAAAGCAAGAGATGACACAGATAGAAAAACAAAAACAGGATGCATCAAGAATTGTCCATTGGATTGAACAGTCACATATCAGTGATCTTGTTAGAAATTTCTATATTATTGATGATTATCGTCTGCTTGAAAAACAAATTCAGGATTTAAAAACACGCTTAAGTGAGATTGAAGAAGATGATTCCATTATGACTTTGATGTTCCAGCTTGAACATCTTCAAAAAGAATTGAAAACAGTTCAAAATCAGCTGACAGAGAAACAAAATCAATATAGTTATGAAACAGTCAGCATGGAAAATAACCAGAAGTCTTTAGAATCTTTGGAACAGACTTTGTCATCTTTACCACCACTTCCTGTAACACTTGATCCAGAAGTTGAAAAAATCAAACAACGTTACCAAAAACGTTATGGCAGATATCAGTATCAGACAATCAATCATCAGCTTCAATCGCGAATCAATGAGGATAATGCACAAGTTGTCAAAGATCAAAAAGATGTGGAATATCATATGCGTACATTTAATCATGAAGCCAAAATGGGTTATGAAGAAAGTGTTGAAAACATTGATGCCTATTTAACGATGTATTATCAGTTAAGAGATATCGAAATTGTGAAGCGACAGGAAGATGTTCGTCAGGCACGCATGAAGTGTGAAATGTCTTTCCAGGAATCATTTATTTCAAGGCTTTACGAAAAGATTCAACAGGCTAAAAAAGACATTCAGGAACTGAATAAAGGATTAAAAAATAAAAACTTTAATGGAGATCACTATGAATTTGAAGTCAATCCAAGTCGTCGACCAGAATATCGACAATATTATGACATCATCAGTACAAACCAGCAATATAACAGCGACAATTTATTTGTTACGACGTTATCACAAGAAAATCGTCATGTTATGGATGAGCTGTTTAAACAAATGGCTTTATTAGATGATAATGAAAGTGGAGAAAAGTTACTCAGAAAATATACAGACTATCGTGAATATCTTGATTATGATATCAAGATAACTCATGAAAATGGTGATTTCACAAAGTTTTCTAAGGTCAATCGTGAAAAATCAGGTGGAGAGACACAGACACCATTTTATGTTGTGATTGCTTCAAGCTTTGAACAGCTTATTAAGCAACGATATCAGGAAGATTCAGGATGTGTTGTTTTATTTGATGAAGCATTTAATAATATGGATGAAACAAGAATTCAGTCTATGATGAAATTTTATAATGAACTCAATGTTCAGATTATTATTGCAGTTCCACCTGATAGGGCTAGTACAATTATGCCTTATGTTGATACCACTTTAGCGATTATCAAATCTGGAGATCATTCATTTGTAGAGGAAATTATTCATGAATAAATATGGAAAATTGGTTTTAAATCATTTATTAGATAAATATGAACGTAGTGTTTTGTCTAAACAAGGCTCAGATAAACATTTACGCATTCATATACCAGTACGTAAAATGTTTCCTAAATATGATAACAGTGATTATTATCATGAACGTTTGTTGATTGATGAAGCACTTCATGATTTAAGAGAATTACATATCGTGAGTTTATCAATGGACCTAGATGGTATTGATGATATTGAACTTTCTTTAATGAATATTGAAAAAGCCTATCAATATGCAAATCGAACTTTTTCTTTAGAAACAAGAAAGACAGTTATTCAGCTATTGGAACAGACAACATTTTCATATCAATGGCTGGAAACTTTTCGTATCGATATGTTAAAAAAGCTTTCTTTGTTTCAGTCGGTTTATCGCTATTTGAATCTTGATGATATTTTGGAAATTAAGGATATTTTTACAGTTTTGAAAGCTTTGCCTTTACAAAGTCATGAAATCTCATTAAGAAAGTTTTCTTTGGCGGTTTTAAAAGATTCTAAACGTTTAGAAGTTATCAAAACACGTTTATTACATATTTTATTTGATTACTGTCCGGAAAGTTTTGAGGATGAAGATGATGCTTTTGCATATTTCAATATTATGAAAAATCCTGGTTTTCTCTATTTAAGGGGACGCATGGTCATTGAACTCAATGGTCAAGTCATTGATTTAGGGCGTTTAAAAAGTCCCTTTTCTTTGATGAGTGAAAATATAGAACAATTACATATCTTAGATATCCAAGATCAGAATGTTTTGACCATTGAAAATCTGACTTCATTTTATGATACTGTTTTAGATAATACACTTGTGATTTACTTAGGTGGTTATCATAATGCTTTAAGACGTTCGTTGCTGACAAAAATATATGCGCTTTATCCCCATCTAAAGTTTTATCATTTTGGAGATATTGATGCAGGAGGATTTTATATCTATTATCATTTAAAAGAAAAAACACAGATTCCTTTTGAGATGCTTGGCATGGATATTCCCACATTACAGCACTATCAGGCTTATTGTAAATCCTTAACGCAAAATGATAGACGTCGATTAGAGAAACTGCAGGAAAAACATCATTTAGAAGTTATCAGTTATATGCTAACGCACAATTGTAAGCTGGAACAGGAAATTGTGAATCTGTAATCAAAACATTTTCAAAGAGTCATGATATGGCTCTTTTTATTATGACAAAATATGATATAATGTGCACATATAAGGAGAATTCATCTATGAAAACTGATTTTAATTTATTAACTTTATTTTCTAATCCAAATAATATATCTATTGCTAAAAGTTATGATCGTTATGACAATGTTTTAAGCATTGATCTTGAACAAGTGGAAAATGGATATCATGTTGATGCTGTCGTGAGAGTTAGAAGTGAAGAGTTTCAATGTTCTTTTTCCTTTGATGAGGAGTATAGTTTAACGGATTACAATTGTGAATGTATCTGGTGCCGTGATGGGAGCCCATGTGCTCATATTGGTGCAGTTTTATTGAAGTTAAATCAACTGGAGATTCCATCTTTTCCATACCACTATACCAATTCTCAAATTGAAGAAGAAAAAAAGCGACAAGAAGAACATCGCCAACAACAACTTCAGCGTGCCTATGCTTTAAGAGCTTTAGAAACAAATAATTTAATTCAACAAAATAAAGAATATTATCATAATCAGGTAAGCTCATCAATTTCTCATGAAAAATATCAATTAACACCTTCTTTTTATAATGACGATGATGATTTATATTTAGAATATAAGATTGGTAATACGAAAAAATACATTATTAAGAATATTGATGAATTCTTGGAACATATAGAGAATGAGGAGCAGGTCAAATATGGCAAATTTCTACAATTTGTTCATACACGTGAAGCTTTTACAGATGAAGCATTAAAACAGATTAATTTTCTTAAAAATGCTAAAAATACAATGAATGAGATTTATCGCGATAACTACTTTTTTGATTTTCGAAGAGATTTCAATATAGGAAGATATTTATATATTCATACAGAATTTATTGATGAATTTTATGATGTCTATAAAAAATTAGATTTAAATCATTGCCATTTTGAAAATATTGATTATGCTATCAAAGTGCGATTAATCAAAGACAATCATTACTATATACTTCGTGTCACAGATGAAAATGTCTTTTATCATGGTAATCATTATATTTATTTTATTTCAAAATCTGATTCACAGACAAATATTCAACGTCTTCAGATAAATTTAAATGATAAATCTTTTGATGCTTTACTTCATTTACTTAAAGAACCTATCTTTATTAAAGAAGAAGATTTTGATGACTTTTATAAATATGTATGGACACCTATGCAAAATTCTTTTGATTTAGAATGTGATTTTGAACTTATCCAGTCATCTTATACTTTCATTAAAATATATGGTGATATGAATGAAAATGAACAAATTTATTTTAAGATTTATTATGAAGATGAAAATCAAAATCGAATTCATGCTTTTCAAAATGATTTAATGACAACCGTTCAACAGGATATTGTAGAAACATATTTTCGTGAACATTGTCAGCAAATTGATGAAAAGAATGGTTGTGCCTATTTTAATAGTTATGATGAAAAAACATATGAATTTATGCATACAGGTATTGAATTTCTCCAACAATACAGTGAAATATATATTTCAGAAGCATTAAAGAAAATTGGGAAACCTGTTCATTATCAAATTCAGGTCGGTGTTAAAGTTGATCATGATCTTATATCTTTAGATATGAAAAGTACTCAAATTCCACAAATGGAAATTGCTGAAGTTTTGTCGAAATACCGTCGCAAAAAGAAATTTCATCGTTTAAAAAGTGGTGAACTTCTTTATCTTGAATCACCTGATTTGGAAGAATTATCAAAATTTATGGATGAATATCATATCAATGCAAATGATATTCAAAATGGAAGTCTGACTTTAAATAAAAATCGTGTATTTGCATTGGATAATAATGCAACAGAATTGCAACATATACAAATTGAACGAGATGAATCCTTTCAAAAACTTATTCAACAATTCCATCAGCATACACAACATCTTTATCCTTTAACACCATACTACAATCAACTATTGAGAGATTATCAAAAAGAAGGCTATCAATGGTTACGAACACTTTACGAATTGGGATTTAATGGGATATTGGCTGATGATATGGGGCTAGGTAAAACATTACAGGTGATTGCTTTGTTGGATCAGTTAGAAACAAACAAGCCAAGTTTAGTTGTGTGTCCTTCTTCGTTAATTTATAACTGGGAAGATGAAGTTCATAAGTTTTCTCAAACTTTACCAGTGACATGCATTGTATCGGATGCGAATACAAGAAAAACGATGATACATGCGATTTGTGGTAAACATCTTTATGTCACTTCTTATGATTATATACGTCGTGATATAGAGTTATATGATGCTATTGAGTTTGAATACGTGATTCTTGATGAGTCGCAATATATCAAAAACCAGAAAACAAAAAATGCAACATCTGTTAAACAACTCCATGCTCTGCATAAATTAGCACTGTCAGGAACACCTATAGAAAATTCACTAGCTGAATTATGGTCAGTCTTTGATTTTTTAATGCCACAGTATTTATATAATTATCATTATTTTCAAAAGAAATTTGAAACAGATATTGTCAAAAATCAAGATCAAAAGAAGATACAACAACTTCAAAAAATGGTTTCACCATTTATTTTAAGAAGAAACAAAAAAGATGTCTTATTAGAATTGCCTGATAAGATAGAAAAAACACAATTGATTCCTTTTACACAACAGGAAAGTGAATTGTATTTTGCTAATCTTGCTCAAATTAATACTCAGCTTCAAGAATTATTTCAAATGGAAAAAGTTGATCAGATTGTGATTTTATCAATGTTGACAAAACTGAGACAAATCTGCTGTGAACCAAGAATGATATATGATAATATTTATCAAAGTTCATCTAAGATGAAAGCTTGTATGGATTTGATTTGTAATTATAAAGCCAACCATCAACAAGTCTTATTATTTTCATCTTTTACAAAAGTCTTCGATTTGATGGAAGAAGAACTAAAATTAAATGGCATTCGTTATTTTATCTTAACTGGTGGAACTTCTAAGGAAACAAGACGAGAACTTGTACAGCGTTTTCAAGAGGGTGAGGCTGATGTCTTTTTGATTTCTTTAAAAGCAGGAGGAACAGGACTTAATCTAACAAAGGCACAGGCTGTTATCCACTATGATCCATGGTGGAACATTTCTGCACAAAATCAGGCAACGGATAGAGCTTATCGCATTGGACAACATCATAATGTTATGGTTCATCAATTGATTATGAAAGAGAGTATTGAAGAAAAAATTCAAATCTTACAGGCTAAGAAGAAAGAATTAGCAGACATGTTTGTAGAAAACAGTGAGGGAAATATTTCTTCATTATCAACAGAAGATTTGAAAGCGTTGTTTGCTATGTAGGGGGAAGACTATGAGATATTATATTAAAGAATATTTAAATCAAAAATATGAAATAGCAGCTATGGATGGTTATGATGCCTATGTCAGCATTTACAATCATGAAGATATTCATTTGACTTCTCAACAAAAAGAAACTGTATCCTGTTCGACTGTTGATAACCAGTATTATTACGGCATTGGTCAAGAAGAATGTCACGACTACTGTCAAATAGCTCAATATTTAGATATGGATCCATTACGATTTTTACAATTTTATCCATCATCACGTGATTATGGAAATTATAAAAACTTTTCTCAATTTCAAGACATTCATCATTGCATGGATTTTAGAAAAATCATAGAAGATGAAATCAAAGAACTTGTTTTAAAAGAACAATTACATCCAGATTCATTATTGTATACTCTATTAAAAGCAAAAGGCTATGTTTATCAGTCATCTGATGAAAATATACCTTATGAATTGCTTCATACACCTATTGAAGAACTAGGATTAAGTGTCCGTAGTTACAATTGCCTGAAAAGAGCAAATATTCATACTTTACGTGATTTAAGACAAGTCATGAAAAATGATGAACTTTATAAAATAAGAAATATGGCTCATAAGCTTGTTAAAGAAATTATTGATGCATATTGTCAGTTTCTGAATCAGAATTTTTCTTATCATTTAGAGTTGCATTTCATGCAAAAAAAGAGTCCTATCACATTTGTCTATGATAAGCAAGGTTTTGCATTAAAAAGTATTGTATCTAGCATTTTTCAAGACTTTTTCTTGGCTGATCACAAAAGTTTGTTAAAACATCATGATGCAATTTTTACCCCCAAAATAACAAATGTTCTTTTATGGATGGGCTACAGCAATATTGATGATGTTGAGCCTCACTTACCAAAGCTCGATGATTGTTTTTATAAACTTTCTTTTATATCAAAGCCAGATGCTCTACAAAAAAGGTATAATGACTATCTTCATGCTCATATCACATATCATGAAATTCCTTATTCCATTTATCAAAAGCTTATCAATCAGGAGGCTTCACAAAAAGATATACAAAATGCCTTGCAAAAATATAATGCCTATGTTGAAAGTGTTGTTGAACAAATTAATAATAAAATATATTATGTCGAAAACGATCAGACAAGAGAATTTTATCATGATGATGAAAACGATACTGTTGATATATATGATATGGGTATTTATGAATGTATTCAATATGATGATTTGAAAAAGATTATGGATTCATTAGAAGATATCTGTGTTATCAAAGAGGTCATGAAAAAAATAAGATTATCACATTCTTATTATATTATTAAGGATCTCAATGAATATAAAGCACAGGTAGACATGATTATCAAAAATCATTCTCAATTAGAAGCCAAAGAACTTATAGAACAACTATTAGATAATCCGTTTTTATTAAAACATCAATACGAAGAACTTGTTCAATATATTCGTCTCAAATATAATAGCTAAATATTTCTATGAAAAAGGAGTTGCTCTGATGAGTCAACTCCTGAATTTTTTGTATTAAATAATCGCAAGTAAGACAAAGTTTAAGATAAATAATAATGCAACACCAGCAATAATAGGGTGAATATCTTTGGCTTGTTTCTTAAAGATTTTAATTAAACAATAGAAAATAAAGGCACTGGCAATACCATAAGAAATACTATAACAAAGAGCCATAAAGATACCTGCAAAGAAAGCTGGAATCGCATCTTCTAAATTTGACCAGTCAATTTCAGCAAATGATGAAACCATCATACATCCAACAATAATTAATGCTGGTGCTGTTGCAGCTGAAGGAATGGCACTGACAAAAGTTGCTAAAAAGGCACTTAAAGCAAAGCAGATGGCTGTGACAACAGATGTTAACCCTGTACGACCCCCAGCCCCAATACCAGCAGCACTTTCTACATAAGTTGTTGTATTTGAAGTTCCAAAAATAGCTCCAATAGATGTTGCAGTTGCATCCGCAAACAATGCTTTATCCATTTTAGAACTGAATCCACTACTTGTTTCTAATGCTTTTTCATCTTCTTCAGAGAAAATACCACTACGTCTACCAGTTCCAATAAATGTACCAATTGTATCAAAAGTGTCTGACATACTAAATGCAAAAATAGTAATTAAAACTAAAGGTAAACGAGACAGATCACTAAATAATGAAGGTAAACCTTCAGATGTAAAAATAACACCAAATGTTGAAGGTAAAGCACTTAATGCTTCACTAAAGCTAACAGTATCTGTTGTGGTTGTCACACCAAAAGGAATACCTAAGATAGTTGTGACAATAATCGCAATTAAAATACCACCTTTCACATTTTTTAATGTTAAAATAGCTGCTAAAACCAATCCAATTAAGAAAATCCATAAAACAGGTTGATTTAATGTAGCAATGGCAGGAACACCGCTATCAAATGTAATAAAACCAACATTTAAGAAACCTAAATAAGCAATAAAGACACCAATTCCACCACCAATAGCATTTTGTAAAGATTGTGGAATAGCCTTAATAATGATTTTTCTGATCTTTGTAACAGTAATGAAAATATTAATCAAACCACAAATAAAAACCATTGATAAGGCTTGTTGCCATGTGAATTGTAATTGAAAACATACTGTATAAACGAAAAATGCATTCAATCCCATTCCAGGTGCTTGAGCATAAGGAACATTTGCTACAAGTCCCATAATTAAAGTTCCAACCACTGCAGAAATAATTGTAGCTAAGAAGACAGCTCCCCATTCCATTCCAGCTTGTGATAATGTATTTGGATTGACTGCAATAATATAAGCCATCGCAAAGAATGTTGTAATTCCAGCCATCACTTCTGTTGAAACAGTCGTTCCATTTTCTTTCAATTTAAATAATTTTTCCATTTTTTCTCCCTTCTCCTGATTTTAATCAAGAATGTCTAAACTTTATCATATTTCAAATTAATTTTCAAATACATCCATCAAATGACTTTATTCATATCATTATTTATCAATGCTTCATAGAAAATATTATTAAGAAATATGATTTTCTTGTATAATAAATTTGAAATCAAAATTCAATTTAAACGATATCATCAATAAATTCTGTTATGTTGAAAAAGATGTAGCAAGATATCGCTATATTTATGAACAGCATTTCAAAAAGAAAGTCAGGAGGGTTTAAGTAAATATGAAATTGACACCTATAAGTCGTTACATGGCATTACTGTTACGTCATCATCCTGAACAGGCAGGGATAACCTTAGATGAACATGGCTGGGCACATGTAGATGAATTAATCAAAGGTATTCAAAAAAGATATCCACAATTTCAACGAGAGATATTAGAAGAGATTGTTCGCACTGATTCAAAACAAAGATATGCTTTTAATGAAGATCATACTTTGATTCGCGCTAATCAGGGTCATTCTATACCTGTTGATATTGAATTCAAACATGCAGTGCCACCTGATATTTTATATCATGGAACAGCTAAAAAGTATGTATCTTCTATTCAACAGCAAGGTTTGATTTCTAAATCGCGACTTTATGTTCATTTATCGACTGATGTTGAAACAGCTATAAAAGTAGGAAAAAGACATGGAGAACCTGTTATCTATCAAATTGATGCGAAACAAATGTATCAGGATGGCATTATTTTTTATCTTTCAGCTAATTATATCTGGCTCGTGAAAAAGGTTCCGCTTCAATATATGAAGCGACTGGATATAGAAAATATAAATCAGACATGAAATGTTTGAGTGTTATGTTCAAAAGGATTACAATAAAGATATAGATAATAATAAAGGAGACATGAATTTATGGGAAAATGAGATGGAAAAGTTGCAATCATTACAGGAGCGGCTGCTGGATTGGGTGAAGGTATTGCAGAAGCCTATGTGAAATATGGAGCTAAAATCTGTATGATTGATTTATCGAAAGATGTTGAACAGACAGCTCAAAAGCTACGAGATCAATATCAGGCTGATATTATTACATATGTAGGCAATGTAGCTGATAAAGCACAAATGAAAGAAGCTGTGCAAAAAACAGTGGATGTTTTTGGTGAAGTCAATATTGCCTGCTGTAATGCTGGAGTTTGTCGCTTGGCACCATTTGAACAAATGAGTGATGAAATGAGAGATTTTCATATTGATGTCAATATCAAAGGTGTATGGAATACTTGTCAGGCAGTCATTCCTTATATGTTAAAACAAGGGAAAGGAAGTATTGTGATTGCTTCTTCCGTGACTGGAGATATTGTGGCTGATGCAGGAGAAGCAGCTTATGCCATGACAAAAGCAGCTCTGGTTGGTTTAACAAAATGTCTAGCTGTTGAATATGCCAGCCGTCATATTCGTGTGAACTGTTCACAACTTGGTTATGCCAGAACACCAATGGTTGAAAAGATGGCAGTAGAATCAAATCCAGATGATCCAGAAAGTGCAATTGCTGATATTGCCAAAGGCGTTCCAATGGGAAGACTTGCCAAACCAATAGAAGTTGGAGAATTATTTGCATTTTTAGGTAGTGATGAGTCAAGTTATATCACTGGTTCACAGTTTGTTATTGATGGTGGAAGTACATTGCCTGAAACGATGAGTATGGGAACAAATGAATAAAATGATAGAGGGAACATGTCCATTCCCTCTTTTTTCATGATCATGAAAGTAGTAGAATATTAAAAAATATGTTAAAATACGCCATATAATCACAAGTCTATATGATGTTATAGACAAGTTATTCAACTTATCAATGTTTAAGTATGATTATAATTCAATAGATTCATGAAAAGTGGTATTATGATTTTTGATGGAGATATTCATTAAACTGATTAAATACAAATAGAATCAATAATTAATGAGCTTCTTTTTATGACACTCATTTGAACATGTTTATAAAAGATAATTCCATAAATGAAGGGAGATGGTAATTTGACAAAGGTAGATTTAATTACTGGTTTTTTAGGTTCAGGAAAGACTACATTTATTAAACATTATGCCAGTTATCTGGTGAAGCAGGGATACAAAGTGGGTATCATTGAAAATGACTTTGGCGCTGTCAATGTGGATATGATGCTTTTACAGGAATCATTAGGTACACAATGTGATTTAGAAATGATTGCGGGTAGTTGTGATCGCCAAACGCATCAAAGACGTTTCAAGACCAAACTCATTTCAATGGGCATGTTAAAATATGATTATCTTTTGGTTGAACCATCTGGTATATATGATGTTGATGAATTCTTTGATGTCTTACATGAAGAACCTTTAGAAAACTGGTATGAAATAGGAAATGTTTTTGCTGTTGTCAATGCTCAAATTGAACAGCATTTATCAAAGACTTCACGTTTTTTATTAGCTTCTCAAGTTGCTCATGCAGGATGTATTTTATTGAGTCATTATCAGGAAGCCAGTTTGGAAGAAGTGAAGCAGACAATTCATTTCATTCAACAATCTCTTTATGATGTACAATGTCAAAGAGTGCTTCAAGAAACGGATTTTGATACACATTGGATGCAATGGACGGACGAAGATTTCCAAAGTTTTATGAATAAAAGTTATGTGTTGAGTGATTATATGAAACATGAGATTGATTATCAAAAAGCATATACATCATTATATTTTATGAATAATCGTTTGAATCAGACAGAATTCAAGAAAGCTATTGATTCTATTTTTCATGATTTGTCATGTGGACATGTTTTTCGTATCAAAGGATTCATATCTGAAAATCAACAATGGATGGAATTGAATGCCACTCAAGATCATATCTCTTTACAACCTATATCTGATGGACAGGATATTGTGATTGTCATTGGAGAAGATTTGAATCAGGAACATATTGAAACTTATTTAAAGCCATAAAAAAACATCGTTACGACGATGTTTTTTTTCGTATAGAAACTTCTCCAGAACAAAGCTGACTGATGCCTTTTTCAGTTTGAATCTTTAATGATGCATCATCATGAATATCTAAAACATAAGCTGTATAGGTCTGATTATTTTCATAGACGGTAATATTTTGATGTAAAATATAAGAATGCTGACGATAAAAATCAAGAAATGAAGATGTCTGTAAGTTTTGATAATCTTGATAGAAAATATGAAAAAAATCTATAATGAGCTGTTCACGAGAAACTTTTGTTGTACAAAAGTCTTCAATACAGCCTGCAATATTTTGTAGTTCATCAGGCATTGTATAAGAATGAACATTGATACCAATACCGACAATCATATTTTCAATACGAGCTGTATTCATTTCAAGACTCGCTTCACATAAAATTCCTGCAACCTTTAAATCCTGAATCATAATATCATTAACCCATTTGATTTGAGGGTAAACAGGATAATTTTTTTCAATCGTTTTGACTAGCGATACAGCTAGGCATGCAGTGATTTTTAAAGAATCATAAATGGTCAGATCTGGTTTTAAAACAAAAGATAAATAAATCCCTTTTTGTTGAGGGGAATGAAAGCTTTTTCCATTTCTTCCTTTTCCTTTTGTCTGTGATTGGGCAATGACAATATCTCCCTGTTGATGAGGTGATCTTTTTAAATAATCATTGGTTGAATCAATATCATCAAAATACTCAATGTTCTTAAAAAAATCAGGAATCTGTGCTTTGATATGATCAATCAAGATCACATCATTATCGTCAGTTAAACAATATCCTTTTTTTGTCGATGATAAAATATGATATCCTTTCTCTTTTAATTTTTTTATACATGTTGATATTGTCATACGTGACACATTTAAACTTTCACAAATATCTTGTCCAGAAATATATTCATTTTGGTGTTGTTTTAATATTTTTAAGATTTCTTTTTCCATGCATTTATTATAGCTTATGTTTATAGGAAAGATAAAGGGATATTATATACTTTTTCACTCAAAAAGTATAAAATAGAGATAGGAGGTGTGATGATGCCAACAGTAGAAGATGTATTAGATGATTTGACTTTACAGGCCAGTGAGATTGTATCTAGAGAAGATGATAGTCAAATTGTCATAGATTTATATAATGTGATTTCTCAAAAGTGTGAAAACGGGGATTTATTAAATGAATTGAATGGAATCGAAAGAGTTTTCTATCTCTGTCAGACTTTTGTTTTGATGATGGGTAGTGGTGGTATAGAAACCTATTACAAAGAGCCATCAGGAAATTATGCTAATGAAACAGTGGAAGCATTACTAGAAATGAATGCTAAACGTACTGCTTTGATTTTGGATAGAGGCAATGGTATTTTTCATGAAGGAATTGTACCCGAGAATCAGCAATTAAGAATGGAAGAATTGAAAAACTTGGATTATAGTGAAATTTCATGGTTGTTTGATTTATTGGATCAGGAATTTTTGCAGTTAAAAGAAGATTTAGAAATGTTAAGTCTGAATTATGTTTTGAATCATAAAGAAGCTTTTATGTAAGAAAAGAGATTGTGTTTTCTAAAAGATATGATTATAATGAAAATGAGGTGAATAAGGAATGGATTATTTTGATAAAATAAAAGAGAGATTATCATCTAAATTAAAAGGTCAGGAATTAACAAAAGAATCTTCTTTTAAAGATTTAGGTATTGATTCATTGGATTTGGTTGATTTAGTCTTTGAATTAGAAGAAGAAATTGGTGTTGAGTTTCAAGATGATGAACTGTTGAAAATTACAACAGTACAAGATTTATTAGATTTAATTGATACAAAGAAATAGGGGGAAACTCTATTTCTTTTTTGTTAGGAGGAAAGTTATGATTTATCAGGTTGATCATCAAAAAGAAATTGTTAATATTCATGATATTCAAGAGGAACATCGTTATATTGCGATGATGGATTTAGAAGAACTCAAGTCCTGTTATCAGGAGTTTGGCATTGATGAAGCTGCTATTCAACGTTTAGAAGATCCTTCATTATTTCATCAAAATATGATTATTCCAGCATATCATTATTATTTTGGTTTGGTTCATTTGATTAATGCAAGAGATATTTTTGTAAAGAAAGATTCATTAGCGTTATTTATCTTTAAAAATATATTTTTGGTTGTTGTGATTGATGATGAAGATCATCACATCAATCAGGTTTTTCAATCATCCAGTGATTATGTTTTACAAAAAGAAGCTTCTATTACAAGACTTGTTTATTATTTTTTAAGTGATCTTCTCGCTGCTGATTATCAGTATCTTGAAGAACTTCAAAATGAAATTGAGGAACTAGAAACACAAGAAGAAGATTCCATGCATTTTACAAATCAGTTAAGACAGTTAAATAAAGAATTGCTGTTATTACAAAATTATTATGAAAACTTCATGACGATAGGTGAAGATTTAGAAATGAATCATCATCATATTTTTGAAGATGATGATTCAAGATATTTTGAAATCTTTACACGTCGTATTGAGCGTTTATCAAAAAATGTAGAAATGTTAAGAGAAATCTTGAATCAGGCTCATAGTGCTCATCAGTCTAGAGAAGACTATAAACTGAATAAAACAATGCAATTTTTTACTGTTGTCACAACGATCTTTATGCCATTGACTTTAATTGCAGGATGGTATGGGATGAATTTTGAAAATATGCCTGAATTAAAAAGTATATACGGTTATCCAGCTGTGATTGTATTAAGCTGTATTGTTGTGATTGGATTGATTGTTTTATTTAAGAAAAAGAAATTTTTATAACATGTCTAAAAAAACTTGATAAAAGATTTGTAAAGCTTCTTTTAAATCATGACTATCAATTCTTGCCAGACTTAAACGAATCGAAGGATGAAAATGGGAAGGATCATAAAAACATCTTTCATTACGGGCAATTTTGATATGTTTTTGTTGGAGTCTGGTTTGAAATAAATCAAGATTGATATCAACAAGACATTGAATGGTTAAATAGTAACCAGAATAGCTGGAAATCACTTGAATCAGTTGTGAATCCCAGTTTTGAGTGACTTTTTTGATAATCTGATAATCTTTTTTTAAATGATTTTGTAGTTGCTGAGTTTGTTTTTTATAAAGTGAGCTTTTAATGTAGGATTCTAAAGTGGCTTGAGAAATTAATGATGGTAATTGATAAGAATAATAGTAGGATTGATGAGTTAGTTTTTCAAATGTGTTTTTAAAGTCTTTATGAATAATCGCAGCACCAATACGTAAATAAGGAATTGTTTTTGAAAAGCTTGTTAGATAAATACAGTTTTGTCCTTCCATATAATAATAGAGTGGTAAATAATGTGATGTTGATGAACAATGTCCAAAGTAATCATCTTCAATAATATAGACATTATACTTTAAAGCCAGTTGCGCAATTTTTTGACGCATAGAGGTAGAATAAGTTGTTCCTAAAGGATTATGATTACGTGGAATGGTATAAAAAAATTTAATGTCATAATGTTGAAAGAGATATTGTAATTGAGTTAAATCAATACCATTTTCATCACGGGCAATTGTCAAAACAGGCAATGATTGAGATTTTAAAAATTGAACATAATAACTATATGTTGGCTCTTCAATCAGAATATATGTATGCTGATTAGGAAAATCAATAGCCGATAAAAAAGATAACATTTGTGTGACACCTTGAATCAGATAGATAGAACTTTCTTGAGTATAAATGCCCATGTCCAAAAAGAAGTCGGCTAAAGTCTGGCGTAAAGATTGAACACCTTGTAAAGACAGGTTCAATGAAGATTCTCTATATTCTTCAATAGCTAATGATAAGCAATGTTTGGCATCTTCTAAAGATGTTGCTTTGATTGCAGGATTCCCTGTTTCTAGTGAAAATTCTTTTGTGTTGGATATTGGTAAGATAGGGGAACCAAGTACATAATAGCCACTTTGTGCTTTGGCATAAATCAAATGTTGATGAATCAATAATTGATAAGCTTTGATCACTGTTTCTTTACTACATCCTTGTTTTTTAGCCATAGTTCCAATCGAAGGCAGACGTTCTCCCTGTTTATAAACCTGTTGCATGATATCTTGTTCTAATGATTGAGCTAAACGTTCATATTTGGTCATATTGATCAACTCCTTAAAGATAGTATATCACATTCTAAACTATACCGGTATAGTTAACAATTCATTGCATTGCTTTTTTAAATAATTATTTTATAATGAAATCATCAAGAAGAAAGAGGTGCTCAAAATGAATAAAGATGGTGTTAAAATTGTAACAATTGGTGGAGGAAGCAGTTATACTCCAGAATTAGTAGAAGGATTTATTAAAAGATATGATCATTTACCAGTAAGAGAATTATGGTTAGTAGATATTGAAGCAGGACGTGAAAAATTAGAAACAGTTGGTGCGTTGGCAAAGCGTATGGTTAAAAAAGCAGGCTTACCAATGAAAGTCATTTTAAGTTATGATCGTCGTGAAGCTTTAAAAGATGCAGACTTTGTCACAACACAAATGCGTATTGGACGTTTACCAGCGCGTGTGTTAGATGAAAGAATTCCATTAAGCCATGGTTTAATTGGACAAGAAACAAATGGAGCTGGAGGAATGTTCAAAGCTTTCCGTACAATTCCTGTGATTTTAGATATTGTTAAAGATATTGAAGAGTTATGTCCAAATGCATGGTTAATCAACTTTACAAATCCAGCTGGAATGGTGACTGAAGCTATTTTACGCTATACAAACTTTAAAAAAGCCATTGGACTTTGTAATGTTCCAGTGAATATGGTTGCTGGTTTTGCAAAAATGTTAAATGTTGATGAAAGTCAAGTGACAATGGAAGTTCAAGGGGTTAACCACTTTATTTTTGCAACTGATGTTTTTGTTGATGGGGTTTCACGTTTTGATGAATTATTGCATAAATATGCATATTTGAAACCTGAAGATACAATTCAAATGAAAAACTTCGTATCTTTACCATACTCTCCATCATTTATCAAAGGATTAAAAGCCATTCCTTGTCCATATCATAATTACTATTTCTATACAAAAGAACAATTAGAAGAAGAATTAGAACAATTGAAAACAGGAACAGTTCGTGGAGAAGTTGTCAGCAAGACTGAAGAAGAATTATTTGAATTATATAGTCATGAAGAACTTCAGGAAAAACCAGAACAATTAGCAATGCGTGGAGGTGCTAAATATTCTGATGCAGCATGTAATTTAATTGCTTCTATCTATACAAATAAAGGTGATATTCAATATGTAGATGTCAGAAACAATGGCGCTATTGCTGATTTACCAATGGATAGTGCAGTAGAAGTGGCTTGTCGTATTACTGCAGATGGTCCACAACCTATCGCAACAGGAGATTTAAGATTACCAATTAGTGGATATGTTCATATGATGAAAACATTTGAACGTTTAGTTATTGAAGCAGCCATCAAAGGTGATCGTGATTTAGCAGTGACAGCTTTAAATATGAATCCATTATGTCCAAGTGATGAAATTGCTAATATTGTGATTGATGAATTATTAGAAGCACATAAAGATTATTTACCACAATTCTTTAATAAATAGAGTTAGTTCGCTAACTCTTTTTTTGTATAAAGTTTTTTTATTTTAGTATTGAAATCTTTAAAAAGGTATGTTATTATAGTTAGGCAACTGAAGGAGACATACTCAAGAGGCTGAAGAGGCGCCCCTGCTAAGGGTGTAGGTCGGGAAACTGGCGCGAGGGTTCAAATCCCTCTGTCTCCGCCATTTATGTAAACCCTTGGCAGTTGTTATATTGGTCTGGTAGTTCAGTTGGTTAGAATGCCGCCCTGTCACGGCGGAGGTCGCGGGTTCGAGCCCCGTCCAGACCGCCAATATAAAATGATAACTATTCCATCAAGGAATAGTTTTTTTGTTTATAAAAGAAAAAAGTGGCTTTACCACTTTATCATTGATGATCTTTTTGATAGGCATACATAATCGCAATGACTGTTTTTGCATCAACGATTTCACCGTCTAATACTTTTTGATAAGCTTCATCAATATCCAGCTTGATAATATCAATAAACTCATCATCATCACCAGCTAAAGCATCATTGACTTCTTCAAAATCAATTGCTTCATAAAGATAAAGCCATTCGCTTGTATAGCCTGGAGAAGGTAAAACTTTCATAATAAATTTCATGTCACGAGCACGATTATTTGTTTCTTCTTCTAATTCACGAAAGGCACAATCTTGTGGATCTTCATCTTTTTCTAACTTTCCAGCAGGCACTTCAATAGTTTGAATACGATTAGGATATCTAAATTGTTTCACAAGAATGATTTGATGATTTTTAACAGCTAAGATACAAACACCACCATGATGATAAACAACTTCACGATAGGCATGTTCACCATTTTCTAATTCGACTTCTTCTCTTGTGACTTGCATAATTTTACCATCATAAATAAGTGTTCTTTGAATCTCTTTTTCCATGATTTTTCACCTCCTCCATATTATAACATAAAATAGAAAAAGAAAGTATGCGGGGGAGCATACTTTCTTCTATCTCTATTATTTACACGTTAGGGTGATAATAGGGGGGTATGTTTAAGTGACAACCACTTAACATAAATAATTATAACAGAGTTTTAAGAGATGTAAAGGCTTTCAAATAAAATTGTGTATTTTTTTAAGAAATTTTGATAGAATGAAAATGGTGATGAAATGAAAACTTTAATGATAGATGAAAATTATGAAAACCAAAGAATAGATAAATATTTAAAGAAATTATTATGTCAGGCACCGCCACAGCTGATTTATAAAATGTTAAGAAAAAAAGATGTGAAAGTTAATGGTGTCAGGGTGAAAGAAAACTATATTTTAAAAAAAGGGGATCAGGTAGAATTATTTTTATATGAAGATCGCTTTTTAGAGCTCACAAAACCTCAAAGTATCTTTGATTTACCAATTACTTTTGATGTTTTATATGAAGATGACAATGTATTGATTGTCAATAAACCAGCTGGCTTGCTGGTTCATGAAGATATTCATGAAGATGTCAATACATTATCAAATCAGGTTTTAACTTATTTACATCAAAAAGGAGAATATGATCCTCAACAGACATTAGGATTTACTCCTGGACCAGTCCATCGTCTCGATCGCAATACCAGTGGCATTGTGATTTTTGGAAAAACGATGCGTGCTTTGCAGGATTTAAATGAGATGATGAAAAAACGTCATTGCATTGACAAGACATATCTGACAATCTGTAAAGGCTATATGCCTAGTGGTGAGTTGATTGGATATATGAAAAAAGATAGCGATCGCTCACTTGCAAGAATGGTATCACCTTCAACTGAAGGGGCTTTAAAGATGCATACGCTTGTTGAAAACATTAAATCTAATCAAAAATATTCTTTATTGAAAGTTAAAATCATTACAGGAAGAACCCATCAGATTCGTCTGCATTTATCAAGTGTTGGACATCCAGTGATTGGAGATAGTAAATATGGAGATTTTGAATTGAATCGTTATTTGAAAAAGACTTATCATTTTCAAAATCAATTTTTACATGCCTATTCCATCTGTTTTGTTAAACCGATAGGTTCTTTAAAATACTTACAGGATCATGTCATAACATGTCCATTACCACAAAACTTAGAAGTTTTGAAAAATGCATTGTTTCATGAAAAGAATCTATGAAAACAGTTGATTTTATTGTATAATAAATATAAATCAAGGAAGGAGAACTAAGATGAAATATTATATTGGGATTGATTTAGGTGGAACAAACGTACGTACTCTTTTGGTTGATGAAAATGGACAATCATATAGTGAAGTCAAAGATGCAACAGAAAGAGAAAATGGACCAGATTATGTTTGTTCAAAAATTATAAGACAAATTGAAAGTTTAGATTATTCAATTTGTGGTGGTATCAATAATGTTCAGGGGATTGGAATTGGTGTTCCTGGACCTGTAGATACTGAACGTGGTGTCATGATTATGGCAACAAATTTACCTGGATTTGAAAATTATCCTATTTGTGAAAAACTTTCAAGTCGTTTTAACTTACCTGTATTTATTGATAATGATGCTAATGTTGCTGGATTAGCAGAAGCTTTATTAGGTGCTGGTAAAGGAAAACCAACATGTTATTATGTGACAATTTCAACTGGAATTGGTGGAGCTTTTGTTGTGAATGGTCAACTTGTTTCTGGTGGAAGAGGACATGCTGGAGAAGTTGGAAATATTATTGTGAAAAACAACGGATATAAATTCGGTGGTTTAAACCCTGGAGCTGTAGAAGGTGAAGCTAGTGGTACAGCTATTACACGTAAAGGAAAAGAAATCTTAGGTGAAGATCGTGTCAATCATGCTGGAGATGTTTTCAGATTAGCTGATGAAGGTGATATCAAAGCAAAAGGTATCGTTGATGAATGTGTCAGTGAACTTGCTACTATGTTAGCAGATATTGCTCATACTGTTGATCCACATTGTTTTGTATTAGGTGGAGGGGTTATGAAATCTAAAAAATACTTCTATGATCAACTTGTTGAACAATTCAATGCGAAAATTCATATTGGTATGAGAGGACATATCCCTATTTTAGAAAGAGAATTAGAAGATTGTGGGGCTATTGGTGCAGCCATGCTTCCAATGTCAAAATTAAAATAATGGTAATATGACAACTGGTAAAGAGTGAGATGCTCTTTATCAGTTTTATTTTTATATGAGTATTCCATTATTTTTACTTTATAATTGTTGAAGAAAATGATAGAATATGCAAGAAGGAGGCGTCTATGAAACAAAGAGTTGTATTAGGTTTAAGTGGTGGTGTAGATAGTGCAGTTGCAGCTTATGTTTTAAAGCAACAAGGTTATGAAGTTATTGGCGTTTTTATGCGTAACTGGGATTCATCATTAAATAATGATATTTTAGGAAATCCGACAAATGACGATGATATCTGTCCACAGGAAAAAGATTATAATGATGCAAAAAAGGTCGCTGAGCATTTAGGAATAGAATTAAGACGTGTTGATTTTATTAAGGAATATTGGGATCATGTTTTTACATATTTTTTAGAAGAATATGCCAAAGGGAGAACGCCTAATCCTGATATTTTATGCAATAAACATATTAAATTTAAAGCTTTTTTAGACTATGCCAAATCTATTGAGGCCGATTATATTGCGACAGGACATTATGCACGTGTGGAACATCATGATGGACAAGATTCTATCATGTTAAGAGGCATTGATTCTAATAAAGATCAGACATACTTTTTATGTCAGTTAAATCAATCTCAACTACAGTCTTCATTATTTCCAATTGGAAATATGACCAAACCAGAAGTCAGACAATTGGCAGAAGATTTAAATTTGCCAGTGGCTCATAAAAAAGACAGTACAGGAATCTGTTTTATTGGAGAAAGAGATTTTAGAGAGTTCTTGAAAAATTATATTCCAGCCAAAGCTGGAAAGATGGTAGATATTGAAACTGGTCAAGTTGTTGGTGAACATCAAGGCATTATGTATTATACAATTGGACAACGTAAAGGTTTAGGTATTGGTGGTCCAGGTGATGCCTGGTTTGTTGTGGGTAAAAAGTATGATGATAATATTTTATATGTGTGCCAAGGTGATCAGAATCAATGGTTAATGAGCGAAGGTGCTTTGATTACGGATGTCAATTGGATCGGTAGTCAAAAACCATCGGGAGAATATGATTGCACAGCCAAATTTAGATATCGTCAAAAAGATAATGAAGTTTCGATTCATTTTGTTGATGAAACAACACTTTATGTGACATTCAAACAACCTGTCAAAGCTGTAACGCCTGGTCAGGAAGCAGTCTTTTATCAGGGTGATGTCTGTCTTGGTGGAGGAACGATTGATAAAGTGTATAAAGATGATAAGGAGATTACATACTTATAATGTTAGAATATACGGGAATTATTAAACGTATTAGGTTTTATAGTGAGGATACAAAGTTTATTGTCTGTCTGATTGATAGTGAACAGGAAGATAAACCAATTCTAGCAACGGGTTATATGAGTTATGTAAATCTACAGGATAAATATCATTTTCAGGGTGATTATGTGATTCATCCTAAATATGGGAAACAATTTCAGATTCAATCTTATGAGATTGTTTTAGCGAATGAGGAAAGTGAAATCATTCGCTATTTATCTAGTCCTTTATTTAAAGGGATTGGTGAAAAACAGGCCAGTGCTATTGTGGAAGCTTTGGGTCAAGATGCATTAAGTAAGATTAAAGAAGATAAGCATGTTTTAGATCATGTTCGTGGTATGAATGAAACCAAACGTGAAACGATTGCGAGTGTGTTAAATTCCCAGGATTTCGATCAGGAAGTTTTGATGTTTTTCATGGGACATGGTATTTCGACACGTCATCTGGCTTTAATTCAAGCTGTCTATCAGGAAAAAACATTGGATATCTTACAGAATAATCCTTATCAGTTAATTGATGATATTGATGGAATTGGTTTTAAAACGGCAGATGATCTGGCATTGAAAATAGGTGTTGATCAACATGATCATCATCGTATTCAGGCAGCTATTGTTTATGCTTTAAAAGAAGCCTGTTTTCAAGATGGAAGTACATATCATAATTTTGAGGCTATCGTGAAAAGATTTCATCGCTATATTCCTCAAATTGATGATGAAAGTTTTGAAACAGCTTTGCAGGATGTTCTTGAACAACGTAAAATTATTCAGGAAGATGATCGTTATTATCCTTATGATTTATATCAAAGTGAAATACAAATATCAAAAATCTTTCAAAAATGGCTTCATGCGCCTTTGTATGAATATGATCAGCAGGAAATTGATACCATTATTGCAGATTTAGAAACAGAGTTATCTATTCAATATGATCATTTTCAAAAAGAAGCGATGACACTCTTTTTAAAACAGTCAGCTATGATTATTACCGGAGGACCAGGAACTGGAAAAACAACGATTGTCAATGCTATGATTAAAATCTATCAGCGTTTAAATCCTGATCAAAAATTAGCTGTTGTTGCACCAACTGGTAGAGCAGCTAAACGTTTGACTGAAGTGACAGGAGTGGAAGCTTGTACCATTCATCGTTTATTGAAATGGGATTTACATACAAATACTTTTGCAATTAATGAGAAAAATCCATTAGATGTGGATTTATTGATCATTGATGAGTTTTCAATGGTCGATTCTTTATTGTTTTCACATCTTTTGTTAGCTTGTCAAAAAGTCAGTCAGATTCTTTTGATTGGAGATGATCAGCAATTGCCATCTGTGGCACCTGGTCGTGTTTTAAATGATCTCATCAGTTGTCAGCGTATCCCAACCATTGCTTTACATCACATATATCGTCAATCCAAAGAAAGTGGTATTGTTCAATTAGCCCATAGTATTCGCAATAATCAATATGATGAAACTTTATTTTCAAAGTATCAGGATATTCATTTTCAAACATGTGCCGCCTATGATGTTGTCAAATACGTTCGTGTATTAGTCACAAAAGCATTAGAAGATGGCTATGATGTGCATGATATACAAGTTTTAGCACCAATGTATAATGGTGTTGCTGGTATTGATGCTTTAAATGATTGTCTACAGGAATTATTTAATCCTCAAGATGGATTTAAAAATGAACTGCGTGTGGGTAAACGTTTATTTAGAGAAGGCGATAAGATTTTACAGTTAAAAAATCGTATTGAAGATAATGTTTTTAATGGCGATATAGGAACATTGGTAGAAATCTGTTATAAAGATAATTTTGAATATTTATCAGATATGATGATTGTTGATTTTGATGGAACTATTGTTGAATATACGCCACAGGAATTTTATACATTGACACATGCTTATTGCATGAGTGTTCATAAATCACAGGGAAATGAATTTAAAATTGTCATTATGCCTGTTTTAAAAGACTATTATATTATGTTGAAAAAGAATCTGATTTATACAGGATTAACACGAGCAAAACAGTCTTTATGGTTTTTAGGAAATCATCAGGCTTTTCAATATGGAATTAGTCGAGAACAAGATGATCGAAGGAAAACGACATTGATTTCAAGAATGAACGAAACTCCTGAAATTTCTTTGTATGATTTTGAATAATCAGGACATACTAAGATTGTACTTTTAAAGGAGTGAATAATTATGTCAAAATTAGCTGTTGCTTTTTTCTCGGCAGGAATTGTTGCTGCGGCAATGATTATGATGAGTGATATGCCATGTGCCGATAACATCGAACATACTGTTCATAAAGCCAAAAAAGCGATTAAGGAACAACTTTAAGAAGTACAAAAGGACTCATTGTAGTCCTTTTCTTGTCGTGGAGGTTGAAATGAAAAGAAACAATATCGCACGTTCTCTCATCATTTTTTGTATTTGTGCTATTTTACTTTATTATGTTTATACTTTATTTCGTATAGGATCATTATTGATTTATATTTTTCAATTGATTTTTCCTGTTATTATTGCATTGTTTTTTCATTTTCTTATTGATCCCCTGATTGATTATTTTACCAGTGATCGCCTTTCTAGAAAAGTTGTTGTAACACACTTGTATTTATCTTTTTCATTGTTTTTTATTTTAAGCTGTTATTTTTTAATCCCTTATTTATTAGATCAATGTCTTATTTTTTATCATCGTATCTGTGATAGTCAGATTATGGTTAATCCTATTTTTTCTACTTTTATTCGTTTTTTAGAAGAATATCAAGTCATTGATTATTTTATAGATATGTTTAATGGTTGGACACAGACAGTCATTTACTGGGTTGGAAATATTTTTATAGCATTAGGCATTTCATTTTATTTATCTTATGATAATCTTCATTTAATTGAAAAAGCCATTGTCTATCTTCCTTTTGAAAAACAAGGTATCTGTATGCAGACATTAAAAAAATTAAAACTCACAACATATCAGTTTATGAAATCAATGATTTTAGATTTTTTCTTCTTCTTTTTGATGTGCTTTATTCCTTTCTTTTTTATAAATCAGAATTTTGCAGTTTGGATTGCATTATTTTTATCACTTACAAATCTCATTCCTTATGTAGGACCTTATATTGGTGGCATACCAGTTGTTATTTATGAATTCTTTATTGACCAGCATCTTGGTTATGCATCTCTTATTGTGATTATGGTTTTACAATATTTAGAATCTTCTTATTTACAACCTTATTTATTTTCTAAAGGCATTCATTTACATCCTATTCTTCTTTTAATAGCATTGACTTTCTTTGGAGATCTTTTTGGTCTGATTGGTATGATTTTTTCGCCACTATTATTGTCATATGTTGTTTTTATTGGAGAACTTTTCAAGAATTTACGTATTGGTGATGATATTAAGAGAATTATGCATCATGAAAACCGATAAAGATTTTACAAATTTTTTCTTTATTATCATATATGATAATAAAGGGGTGTGAAGCCATGACGATTTCTCATTATTTAGGACTGTTAGGAGGATTGGCATTATTTCTGTTTGGCATGGAACTGTTATCAGAAGGATTAACAGAAGGATTGGGAGAAAGATTAGAAATCTTTTTATTAAAACTGACCAATCATAAGTGGAAAGCTATTGGTGTAGGGACTTTGTTGACATGCCTGATTCAAAGCTCATCTGCTATGAGTGTTATTCTCATTGGATTTTTAAATGCTCATATTATGTCATTAAAAAGAGCTATCTGGGTTATGATGGGAGCTAATATTGGGACAACTATAACAGGACAGATGATTGCTTTAGATATTGGCATGTTTGCGCCATTGTTAGCCTTTGTAGGCGTATGTTTATATCTGATAAGTCATGGCATTAAGCATCTATGTGGACAAGTGATGATGGCTTTAGGACTATTATTTATGGGACTTGAAATGATGGCTCAATCCATGTTGCCCCTACAACACTCATCCACATTTGTGAATGCTTTGATGCATATTCAAAATCCAATATGGGGTGTTTGTATCGGTATGTTGTTTACAGCTTTAATTCAAAGTTCATCAGCATCTATTGGTATTTTACAAATTCTCGCTTCTAAACAGTTGATTTCTTTTCATCAGGCTGTTTATCTGATTCTAGGTTTTGATTTAGGAACATGTATAACAGGTTTTCTTGCTTCTTTAAAAGGATCACGCAATGGAAAACGTCTAGCATTGTTTCATTTTCTTTTTAATGTTGTAGGAGCTATCAGTTTTTTAATTATTTCACAAATGATTCCTCTCGCTGATTGGATTGCAGGATGGACACCATTATCACCCCTCCATCAAATAGCCAATATGCATACATTTTATAATATGATGACAACATTCATTGTCTTACTATGTGAACCTTATCTGATTCAGACTATTCAATGGATTTACCCATATCACCATAAAAAATAAAAAGAAAGTAAGGATGATAGTGAGAAAAGTCATTTTGTATATCGCAATGAGTTTAGATGGATATATCACCGATCAACATGGACGTATAGATTGGCTGCATGGTGACAATCCTACAGATGAAAAAACAGAAAGTTATCATCATTTATTAAAACATGTTGATAGTGTCATTATGAGTGAAACAGCTTTTCGTATGATAGAAAAGAAAGTCAATCAATATTGGATTCACCAAGGATTAAAGATTTATGTTTTATCATCTTTGACTCAGTTATCATCAGATCATGTCATTGTCACATCTGAAGATATTTGTTCATTAGTTCAAAAAAAACAGGATTCTGGAAAAGATATTTGGATTTGTGGTGGTCAACAATTGATTACACCTTTAATTCAGGCTAATATGATTGATGAATATCATATTTCTATGATTCCAACATTAATTGGAAAAGGGAAACGTTTATTTGAAGATTTTGATCAGGAAAAAAGATTATCTTTGATAAAAACTTATGTTTATAATGGTATTGTTGATATTGAATATCAGAAGAAGTATTGATTTTTGATAATAAATTGGATATAATATCAAAGTCAAATCGTTGAAGAAGAAAAGTATTTATAAGTGATCTTGAAGAGAGGGAATGGCTGGTGAAAATTCCTGGATACTTGTAAAGAAAGCTACCTTCTAAGAGTGATGCAAACATCAACGTAAATCGGCGTTAACGATCAAAGAGCATAATGAGTATTCATTATGAATGAGGATGGTACCGCGATGATAGTCGTTCCTTTTCAGGAATGACTTTTTTTTAATTAAAAGGAGGAAAATCATGAAACAATTAACAGGTAATCAGGTTAGACAAATGTTTTTGGATTTTTTCAAATCAAAAGGACATATGATTGAACCTGGAGCATCATTAATCCCACATAATGATCCAACATTATTATGGATCAATGCAGGGGTTGCAGCATTAAAAAAATATTTTGATGGAACAGAAAAGCCAGCATGTAATCGTATTGCGAATGCACAAAAATCAATTCGTACAAATGATATTGAAAATGTTGGGAAAACAGCAAGACATCACACTTTCTTTGAAATGTTAGGAAACTTCTCAATTGGAGATTACTTTAAGGCAGAAGCGATTCCTTTTGCATGGGAGTTTTTAACAAGTCCTGAATGGATTGGTTTTGATAAGGATAAACTTTATATCAGTGTTTATACTGATGATGAAGAAGCTTATCGTATCTGGACAGAAGTTTGTCATGTTGATCCAAGTCATATTTTAAAAACAGATGATAATTTCTGGGAAATTGGTGAAGGTCCAGGAGGACCAGATTCAGAAATTTTCTATGATCGTGGAGAAAAATATGATCCAGAAGGATTAGGAGAAAAATTATTCTTTGATGAAATGGAAAATGATCGTTACATTGAAGTATGGAATGTTGTCTTTTCACAATATGACTGCAATCCAGCTATTGATCGTAAAGAATATAAAGAATTACCACAAAAAAATATTGATACAGGAATGGGATTAGAAAGATTAGTCAGCATTATTCAAGAGGGAGAAACAAACTTTGATACTGATTTATTCTTACCAATTATCCATGCGACTGAAAAGCTTGCAAAGGTTCCATATCAAGATAATAAAATGGCTTATCGTGTGATTGCTGATCATATTCGTACTGTGACTTTTGCATTAAGCGATGGTGCATTATTTGATAATGCTGGACGTGGTTATGTTTTAAGAAGAATTTTAAGACGTGCAGTACGTTATGGTAAAAAGATTGGTATTGATCATTCATTTATGTATGAACTCGTTGGTGTGGTTGCGGATATCATGAAAGATTTCTATGATTATCTACCTGCTAAAGTGGAATATGTAAGTGGTTTAGTTAAAAAAGAAGAAGAAGCTTTCCATAAGACATTATCAAATGGAGAAAAACTATTAAATCAGATGTTAGAAAAAAGCCAAAATCATTTATTAAATGGTCAAGATGCTTTTAAATTATATGATACATATGGTTTCCCATTAGAATTAACTGTGGAAATTGCTGAAGAGTCTGGTTTTGAAGTGGATGAAGAAGGTTTCAAAGCAGAAATGAAAGCACAACAGGAACGTGCACGTAATGCTCGTGGTGATTTAGAATCTATGTCATCACAAAAACCTGATTTAATGGCATTTGATGCCCCATCTACATTCATTTATAATCCAACACCAATTCAGGCGAAAGTCATTGCGACATTCCAAGAGGGTGTGAAATGTGATGTGATTGATAGCCAAGGCGAAATCATTTTAGATCAGACAACTTTCTATGCTGAAATGGGTGGACAATGTGCTGATACAGGAATGATGTCTAATGATTCTACAGAAATTGAAGTTAAAGATGTTCATAAGGCACCTCATCAACAACATTTACACATAGTTAACGTTAAAAAAGGTGAAATTCGTGTTGGAGATGTATTAACTTTATATGTTGATACAAGAAAACGTGCGTTTATTACTCATAATCATACAGCAACACATCTTTTACAAAAAGCTTTAAAGAATGTATTAGGAGAACATGTTTCACAGGCTGGATCATATGTAGATGATCAAAGATTACGTTTTGACTTTACTCATCCTCAAAAAATGACTTTAGAACAATTACAACAAGTTGAAGATCAGGTTAATGAACAAATCTTCAAGGGATTGAATGTTGATATTCAGTTAATGAGTAAAGATGATGCAATGCAATCAGGTGCTATGGCTTTATTTGATGAAAAATATGGTGATGAAGTGCGTGTTGTCAGCGTTGGTGATTATTCTAAGGAATTATGTGGTGGATGCCATGTTTCTAATAGTATTGAAATTGGAATCTTTAAAATTGTCAGTGAAGAAAGTGTAGGTTCTGGTGTAAGACGTATTGAAGCTGTTACATCATTACAGGCTTATCAGGCATTTAAAAATAGTGAAACACTTTTAAATCAAGTTCAAGACTTATTAAAGATTAAAAATAAGAATGAAACAATTGAAAAAGTTACACATTTCATTGAAGAAACTAATGAAATCAAAAAAGAAAGAGATCAATATTTAGATCAGATCAATGCTTTATCTGCAAAGGAACAATCTAAAAATATTGTTGATTTAAATGGTGTACAATTCTTATATGTTCAAGAATCTAAAGAAGTTGCTTTAGCTAAACAAATGGCTTTTGACCTTCGTGATCAGTTACAGCATGGTTTTGTGATTATGGTCAATGAATATGAAGGTAAGATATCTTATTTTGTAGGATTAACAAAATCTATGGTTCAAGCTGGATATAAAGCAGGAGAGATGATCAAGACAATCAATCAGGTGACTGCTGGTCGTGGTGGTGGAAAACCAGACTTTGCTCAAGGAGGATGTGCTGATTGCTCACATATGGATGAAGCTATCGCACAAATCAAAGCGCAATTCTAAGTTTTACTAGCAATTTGCAATGATTTAGTGTAATATAGATTATATAGATGGGAGGTCGTATAAATGGGAAAAGATTTTACTCAAACACGTCTATTTAATTCTGAAGAAATTAAAAGAGAAGTTATCCATTCTCATTTAATGACAGTTGCTAATGCTTTAGATGAAAGAGGATATAATGCAGTTCATCAAATTGCAGGATACTTGATTTCTAATGATCCTGCATATATTTCAAGTCATAAAGGGGCTCGTTCAATTATTCAACAGATTGATCGTGATGAAATTATTGAAGAACTTGTTAAATTTTATTTGGAGTCTAAATAGTGGAAAAAATATTAGGATTAGATTTAGGTTCGAGAACTTGTGGCATTGCGATGAGTGATGCTCTTGGTATGCTTGCCCATGGTGTAGAAACCTATCGTTTTGAAGAAAATAACTATAAGGATGCTGCCAAACATATTCAACAGATTGTTGAAGAACATCATATTCATACAATTGTGCTTGGTCTACCCAAACATATGAATGGGGATTTAGGGGAAAGAGCACAAATTTCAATGGCTTTTAAACAGAGGCTGGAAAAGATGATGGATGTCGAGGTTGTTTTGGTTGATGAAAGATTAACAACTGTTATGGCACAGAATCAATTGATTTTTGCTGATGTTTCACGCAAAAAAAGAAAAAAAGTTATTGATAAAATGGCAGCTGTACAAATTTTACAAGGATACTTAGATGGTCAAAGGAGATAGTCATGGACGTTAATAAAATACAAGTCATTGATGATGACGGTAATGAATTAGAATTTGATGTACTCTTTACTTTTGATAGTGAAGATACAGGAAAAAAATATGTTTTATATTATGATGCAAATGATGAGGATGCTCAAGTCTATTCATCTATTTATGATGATGAAGGGAATTTATATCCAATTGAAACACCTGATGAATGGGATATGATTGAAGAAGTCTTCAATAGTTTTATGGTTGAAGATGAAGAAGATGAGAACTCTCAAGACATGGATTAGTATCAGGAGGTAACGAAAGTTACCTTTCTTTATTAAGGAGGATAAAAATGGGATTGTTTTTTAAGAAACGAAAAGTAAAGCCAATATTTGTAGGAAGTTATGGTAATGATTTAACTAGAGGAATTTATGTTTTTCATATAGATATTGATAATGGTGAAATTTTAAAAAAGAAATTTTATAAATCATTAGCGAATCCAATAGCCATTTCTAAACGTGAACGTTTTATCTATGTATGTTATAAAAATAATACAGGGAGACCAACTGATGGTGGTTTATGGCAATATGCTTCAATGGATCTACAATTTGGTTTGGCTGGTAAATCAACAGATCATGGAAAGACATATGTAGACAGTTATGTTAATGAAGATCGTACATGTGCCTATGCTGTGGATTACTACAACAGTGAAGTTGTTGTGATTCCAATATTGAAACAAAAAATTGTCAAAGTTGTACAAACAATTAAACATCAGGGAAGTAGCGTAGATGAGAAACGTCAAAATGAAGCCCATCCTTGTTTTATTGATGCTACACCTGATCAAAAATGGATAGTTGTTTGTGATTTAGGAACAGATGAAATTGTTCTTTATGATATTGGTGAAAAAGGAAGACTTCAGCGTAATGATGAATTAACATTTAAAGTGAAACCTGGTTCAGGACCAAAGAAAATTATTTTTTCACCAGATGGACAATTTGCATATGTTCTAAGTGAATTAACAAGTGAAATTCATGTTTATCGTTATGAAGATGGCGTATTTACTTTTGTTCAGACAGTCAAGACTTACCCAACAGATGAATATATTGGTCAAAATACTGCTGGTGATATTCTCATTAATGAAAAAGGTGATTACTTATTTGTATCAAACTGTGGACATGACTCTGTGACAACTTTTGAAGTAGATCTGGCTACAGGAATGTTGACAGCTGTAGATAATACAGATACAGATGAAAAACCTGTAAGTATGATTCTTGTGATTGATAAATATATTGTTGTGGCTTCTCAAAAAGGTGGTTCAATTGAATCGTTTGAAGTCAGACGTGGTGAATCAAAAGGTGTTCTTTTTGAAACACATTTTAGTTATATGGTGAGTGAGCCTGTTTGCTTAATTGAAGGAAGAGGTATTTAAGGAGTTGTAACAAAATAACTTTTTTAAAAAGTGGAGGATAAAGGAGTAACTATTGAAAAATAGTTATTCTTTTTTGTAGTGTGCCGTGTATGGCACGAATTCAGTTGGAGATAAATCAACCACAAGTTGTTGACTATGATGTTGAGGATGGAGGAAGTGGTGTAATAATTCTTTCGAGCGTATGAATAAAAACTTGATATAAGGCTAACTGGTAAATAAGATTACCAGACAAACCGAAGTCCAAAAGGTAAACGTAAAACCAAGACTATGGTGAAAACAAAAGAAAAACAATCTCTTAAGATAAAAAAGGTGGTCAAATGCCTTGTGTTCTAAATGATATATTAAATGATTTATTGACTTATCTTATGAACTAACAGCTAGAGAGATGAGAAGAGATATCTCATACTACCTACCGTTTAAGGAATTGTGACAGCTCGCATATTTCTAATGGCTTATTGCATGTGCAGTCATATGGAATCGTAGAAAAGTTAGATTTTCTTAATAAGGTAGATATAGCAGTACAGATTATACTGGATAAAATGAAAAATACTTTACCTAAATATGTCAAATGTAATGAAAAGGAATCTAAAAAACATTCTAACTTCCTCTTCATTGTCGGCAGAATAATAGAGCCATTGATTATCTTTTAAATCGAGGAATTGATTACAATATCATTATCAATTATCTTGACAAATCACTTTTATATCAAAGTTTCTATCAAAACAGTAATACAAAAATCATTTTTAAATGTTGCTTTTATAGGTTATGATATAAATAATTATCAGCTTAAATATGCCAATGTCAGAGGTATTGATAGCGACTTTAAAGATGATGGTGTATGAAGTGACAAAACGCTATTCCTTTCTATTGTAGGCTGAAAATCCATGCAAAGAAGTCTATATATGTGAAGCATCTACTGTTGCTCTTTCCTATGTAAATTTATTGAAAATGCGATAAAAAATTATAAAGACTATCATATTGTATTACTTGAAAGTGTTCAAATTGCTTGTATAGATAGTGAAATATCATCTAAGACACCAATAATACCTGAGCAGCTTTTAAAGGACTTTCTAGAAGTCAAAAAGATCATTTTGTATTTAGATAATGATAGAGCAGATTACTTAGCAACTAAAATAATTAAAGATAATCCATGATATATGGCTGTCATTGCACATATCCTTATGGATATGTGAGTGGTATGTACAATAAACTGTACCAACAGCATTAAATTTGGATAGTTTTTCGCTGTCTTTCACCTTGCTTGTCAGGGAATTTCCTAGTATCCTTGTAAAATCTACAATCTATTCGACATAATTACGTTTGTTTCTGTATAAAAAACATTGTATAATAGTAGCTATATAAAAATGTTAATAATCATTTTAGACAGAAAGGGAGAAACATATGAATCTTGTTGACTTGCAAAAAGCCGCACATAGAGTTTTAGAAGAAAAAAATATTGAATCAGATTATATTGAATATAAAAAGTCTGATAAACAGTTAGATAAGATTTTAAAAACAATCTGTGCTTATGCTAATAATTATATGAACAGAGATTATGGATTTTTATTTATTGGTGTAGAGGAAGAAAATGATAATGAATTAAAGGCTATTCCTAAAAGACCAATTATAGGTATTGAAGAAGGGCAAATTGAAATCATTGAAAATAATATAAAGTCTTTATTTAAATATATTCAACCTAAGCCGGTTTGTCATTTTATAAGCGATAAGATAGACGATAGATTTTATTTAGTGATAGTTGTTGAACCTAGTATGAGAATAACTGAAGTAACAGAAAAAGGCGCAAATGTGGTTAGACTCCCAAAAGGAGGAAGATATATTAGAATATCAAGAGATACTATTTTGCCCTCTCAAAAGCAAGAATATGAGTTGTTGAAAAAATTTTCACAATATTCATTTTGTTCTGATTTGCATGAAACAGCTACTCTAGATGATTTAAATTATGAATATATGAAAGAATATTTAGTACAGACAAGTGCAGCAGATGATGTTAAACGTTTATCAAAATTGGAAATGGCGAGAGCGTTAAATTTAGTTGGAAATACTGCATTAACAGGTCAAAGAGTCAAAAATTTTGCAATTTTGATGTTTGCAGATAATCCATCAAAATACATTCCAGAGGCATATGTACAAGTTATTAGAGAGGTAAATGATGGTACAACTCGAATGCAAGCTGTTAAATTTGATGGACCTATTTGGATACAAGCAAAAAAGGTTTCAAAATATTTTGAAGAAGAAATCATGAGATCATATACGGTAAGATATGATGATAAAATAGAACATGATATTATTTATAATTAGCCTCTTACAACTTTTGAAGAGTTAGCAACGAATTGTATTCTTCATAATCAATATGATAATTACCAGTATATAGGAATATATGTCTATAAGGATAGAATAGAATTTATTAATCATAATAGACCTGTTCCACCATTAACAACCAAAGATTTAAATGAAAAAGATTATTTCGCAGATAGACAATATGCAAATCCACCAATTAAGGAAATGTTTTTTGCGCTTAACCTTATAGAATCTTATGGTTCTGGTATACGTCGTGCTAAAGAAGCGTTAGAAAAAAACAAATCACCAAAGATGAGATTTCTTCCAGAAGATACTGATATGGATTATACTTTAGTGACTGTTCCAATAAATAATGAATTTTTAAAAATCAAAAGTACGGAAATTAAAGATATAGAACGTATTGCGAAAGATTTGACAGTTATTGAATCACAGATTTTACAAATAATAAAAGAGAATCCTAAAATTTCTATAAATAAGTTATCTGAAAAAATTTCAAAATCTCCTACAACTACTAAAAGATATTTAAGAAACTTGGTAGAAAATCAAATTATTGAAAGAGAAAATGGAAATAAAAAAGGTGCTTGGATTTTCTTGAAAAAATAATTTATCTTAAATATCAAATTAAAAAATATGTATGGTCCATAAAATGGTCCGTAAAATGGTCCGTAAACAAGTAAATGGTCCATAAAATGGTCCGTAAACAAGTAAATAGTTAAAAATAGAAGATTCCATAATCTCATTATACAAAAACGACAATGAGCATCATTAAAGATATTCAATGTCGTTTTCTTATTTAAATGACCATACTAATATTTATTTTGTTACAGCCTCTTTTTTATCTATGATGATAAAAAAAGAAGGAAAGTTGATAAATCCTGTCAAATAACCTATAATAAATAAATGATGGAGGATATTTTATGAAGAATAAAAAAATCATTTATATTGTTGGTGGCATCATTATTGCTTGTATGATTGGTATAATTGTTTTCTATAATTGGGGTATTTCTGCATCTTCATCAAAAGATGAAGAAGTGATTGTAACCATTGAACAAGGTTCAACAGCTTCACAGATGCTTAATACTTTAGAAGATGCTGGACTTGTGAACAATAAATTATGTGGTCAGATTTTTCTCAAATTAAATCACTATGATCGTTTACAGGCCAATACATATGTACTCAATAAAAATATGTCATTATCTGAGATTTTCTCTATTATTGAAAATCCAGACTTTAAGTATATATTGTCATCTAAATTGACAATTAAGGAAGGAACAACGATTCCAGAAGTTGCTGAAAGTTTTGCTGAAATTTTAAATATATCTGCTGATGAAGTGATTAAGCAGTGGGATGATCAGGAATATTTACAGTCATTAATTGAAGAATACTGGTTTTTAGATGAAAGTATTTTAGATAAAGATATTCTTTATCCATTGGAAGGTTATCTCTATCCTGAAACTTATTATATTACAGAACAGGAACCTGATTTAAAAAGTATGACAAAACTCGCATTAGATATGATGGATGAGCGTTTATCTGAATATAAAGATGATATTGAAAAATTAGGATGGACACCACATCAGTTTTTAACATTTGCTTCTATTGTAGAAAGAGAATCATTATTTGATGAAGATCGTCCTAAAATTGCAGGTGTTTTTATCAATCGTTTAAATAAAGATATGTTATTACAAAGTGACATTACAGTGAATTATGCATGGCAAAGAACTGGAGTTGATGTGAGTGTTTCACATACACAAATTGACTCTCGATATAATACATATAAATATACTGGATTACCAGTAGGACCTATTAGTACAATCTCTAAAGTCACAATAGAAGCATGTATTCAATATGAACATCATGATTACTATTACTTCTTTGCAAAAGAAGATGGTACAGTGATTTATAGTCGTACTTATAAGGAACACCAGAAAATAGTAGAGGAGAATAGATGGTATTAATATGATGACATTAGAAGAATTAGAACAGGATGCATTAAAAAGAAATATACCAGTTATGCAAAAAGAGGGAATCCTCTTTTTGATTGAACAACTTCAAGAAAGAAAAGCAACATCATGTCTGGAAATAGGTTCTGCTATTGGTTATTCAGCGATGATGATGACAACACATGTTGAACATTTATGTGTAGAAACCATTGAACTTGATGAACAGCGTTATTTAGAAGCTGTAAGGCATATTCATGAACATGGATTAGAAAAAAGAATTACAATTCATCATGATGATGCTTTAACTTTTCAAACAGATAAACTTCAATTCGCTCCTTATGATTGTTTGTTTATTGATGCTGCTAAGGCTCAGTATCAGAAGTTTTTTGAAAAATATGTTCCTTTTGTGAAAAAAAATGGAATCATTATTGTTGATAATTTAGATTTTCATGGTATGATTTTTGATATTGATCATATTAAAAATCGTAATACACGACAGTTAGTTAAAAAAATCAAAAGATTCAAGGACTGGATTTTTCAACATGATGCATATGATGTTGAATATTATGCAGTTGGTGATGGAATCTGTGTAATTCGAAGAAAGGATGAACAATGAAATTAATAATATCACTCAATCGTAAAGAAAGACTTTATGACTATGTATCTATGGGTATTGATTGTTTTATATTAGGCGGCCAATATTCTTTCTATGCTCCCTCTTATTTTTCATTAGATGATATATCTCAAATGGTGAAACAATACCCACAGTGCTCATTTTATGTGGCAGTGAATGCTTTATATGATGAACATGAAATTGAAGCAGTTGAAGCTTATATAGATGCTTTATCAAAGATGGCAATACATGGCATTTTATTCCAAGATTTTGGTGTTTTACAGATTGTGAAAAATAAGGGATATCACTTTGATATGATGTATGCACCAGAAACATTAAATACCAATGCTATGACATTAAATGTCTTAAAGCAACAAGGTGTGACAAGTGCTCAACTGGCACGTGTCATTCCATTAGAAGAGCAGTTATCAATTCATCAGCAAGTTCATATGCCATTGATGCTACAAGTTCATGGTGTAGAATATATTGCAGCGAGTAAACGTGCTTTATTGACAAATTATCAGGAAGCATCAGGATTGGCTTTTGATCATAAGAGTCAGACACGTTTAACTATTCAACCACGAAATTCATATTATGTTTTTCATATTTATGAAAATGAAAGAGGAACACATATTTTTTCAAAGACAAGATTATATATGTTAGATTTATTGAATCAAATTCAAAGTTTTGAATATTTATACATTGAAACTTTGATGATGAGTGATGAAGAGGCTATTGAAGTTGTTTCGTTATATAGTGATGCTTTAAAGAGCTTTGAAAAACAGACTTATGATAGAGATGTCAAAGCTTATATGCAACTTCTTTATCAGTTAAAAACACCTATTGATCGTGGCTTTTTATTTGACCAGACAGTTTATAAATTAGAAGATGTAAGGAAGATGGATCATGAGAAAAATCAGTCAAATCATTAATGGAAAAAGAAAAATTATAAAAAAGCCAGAGTTGCTTGCGCCAGCAGGAAACTTAGAAAAATTAAAGGTGGCTATTATGTATGGGGCTGATGCTGTATTTGTAGGTGGAAAAGAATTTTCGTTACGTTCTCAGGCTTCAAACTTTTCGTTAGAAGATATTCAAGAAGGTGTAGAATTTGCGAAAAAGTATGGAGCGCATATTCATGTCACTTGTAATATTATTTTACATCAGGATAATTTAGAGGGGTTAAAAGATTATTTAAAAAAATTAGATGAGATAGGGGTAACAGCTATTATTGTGGCAGACCCATATATCATGAAAATAGCTAAAGATATGAAACTTGGTTTGGAAGTTCATGTGTCTACACAGCTTTCGACTTTAAATAGTCAGGCGATTTCTTTTTATCAGAATATGGGAATGGATCGTGTTGTCTTAGGGCGTGAAGTGACGTATGATGATTTAAAACGTATTATGGATAAAGTTGATGTGGATATCGAATATTTTATTCATGGAGCCATGTGTATCCATTATTCAGGAAGATGTATGCTTTCTAATTATTTAAGTCGACGTGATGCCAATCGTGGCGGTTGTTCACAGTCTTGTCGCTGGTATTATGACTTGTATCAGGATGGTGAATTGGTTAATCAGGAAAATGATATGCCATTTAGTATGTCCAGCAAAGATATGTCACTTGTTGCACATATTGGAGAGCTTATTGAGCTGGGAGTAGATTCATTTAAGATTGAAGGAAGAATGAAATCAGTTCATTATATTGCGACAGTCGTATCGACTTATCGTAAATTAATAGATACCTATTGTGAAGATCCTGATCATTTCCAACAAAGTGATTATTTTGAAAAAGAATTGTTGAAAGCAGCCAATCGTGCTTTCTGTCATGGTTTTTATTATGAACATCCTACTGTCAATGAACAGTTGTTTAATATGCGTGATGAACATCCAACACAGGAATTTGTTATGCGTATTGTAGATTATGATAAAGAAACAAAGCTGGCTAAGATTGAACAGAGAAACTATTTTAAAATCGGTGATCAGATTGAAGTTTTCTCACCTCATCATGATAATCTTTGCTTTACTGTCAAAAAACTTTATAATGAAGATATGGAAGAGATTGATGTAGCTAATCATCCAATGGAAATTCTTTATGTAGAAATACCTTATCAGGTTTTAAGCAATGATATGGGAAGAAAGGTGAGAAATGTATGAGAGAGCAAGCCGTTATTATTGGAATAGCAGGAGGAAGTGCATCGGGGAAGACGTCTATCGCAAAGCAGCTTTATGATTATTTTAAAGGACATCACAAAGTCAAAATTATCAGACAAGATGACTATTATAAAGATCAGAGTCATCTCACTTTTGAACAACGTGTAAAAACAAATTATGATCATCCACTGGCTTTTGATACAGATTTATTAGTCATGCATTTAAAGAAGTTGAAGAATAAAGAACGTATAGAAAAACCAACATATGATTATACTTTACATACACGTAGTCAAGTCACAGAAGTGATTGAAGGTCGCGATGTTATTATTTTGGAAGGAATCTTTGTTTTGGCTGAACCGACTGTAAGGGAACTTTGTGATATTTTGGTTTATGTAGATACTGATAGTGATATTCGCTTTATTCGACGTTTAAGACGTGATATTGAAGAAAGAGGAAGAAGTTTGGACTCAGTATGTCAACAGTATTTAAAGACTGTTAGACCAATGCATGAACAGTTTATAGAGCCATCTAAAAAATATGCACATATTATCATTCCAGAGGGTGGAAGTAATCATGTTGCTGTTGATTTATTGATGACAAAGATTAAAAGTATTGTCGATGAATAATGAAAATTTACATGAGAAATGCTAGTATTTTCAAGGTATTTATGTTATAGTATAGTCTGCGAGGTGAATAGATATGGATCATGATGCAGTTTTATTAACCCAAAGTGGGGTTGAAAAATTAAAACAGGAAAAAGAACAATTAATTAATGTTGAAAGACCAAAAGTTATTGAAGAGTTGCAATTAGCACGTTCTCAAGGTGACTTGTCAGAAAATGCTGATTATGATGCGGCTAGAGATAAACAGGCACATATTGAAGCGAGAATCAAAGAAATTGATCAAATGTTACTACATGTGCAAATTATTGATGAATCACAATTAGATAGCACAGTTGCGAAACCTGGTGCTACTGTTACAATTTTAGATTTATCTGAAGCAGATGCTCAAGAAGAAACTTTTACAATTGTTGGGACATTTGAAACAGATCCATTAAATGGTAAAATTTCAAATGAATCACCTCTAGCAAAAGCTATTCTTGATCATGGTGTCAATGAAATTGTTTCAGTCGGGGTGGCTGAACCATATGAAGTCAAAATTTTAAAGATTGAATATATGGCTTAGATGATGTACTGACATCATCTTTTTTTATTTCAATAAAAAAAGATGGTTATCCCATCTCATCCGATTTATTTTGTTCAATCATTTCCATAGCATTTTGGAATACGTTTTTACCATTCATTGTTCCATAATCACGCATAGAAATATCCATAACTGGTATATCTGGTAAAGCTTTTTGTAATTGTTTTTTTATATATTTCACTTGTGGAGCTAATAAAATGATATTGGCATCTGTAGCCTGATGAACATCATGAACTCCAACAGCTCTTATATCAACACGAATTCCTTGGTAATCCGCTTCTCTTTTCATTTTTTCTACCAATAAGCTTGTTGACATGGCAGCTGCACAGCATAAGACAATATGTATCATTGACAACCCCTCACTTTCAATTTTTCATATTTCTTTCTTATATTATAGGGGAATTTAATAAAAAATCCAATAATTTTATAGTGAAACGTTTGTATGTTTGTTATTTTTATGAAAATAGTATATAATAATTATGGCAAAGAAGTAGGTGGTGATCATATGCAAGAAAGTCGTCAATTTAATCGAACAGTGTTAACATTGTGGGTTGTCTTTTTAATCATTGTTGTTGTTGTCAACGGCATCTATGCTTTTATTCTTCCTATGAGTACACTGGAACTTTATTTGGGACCATTAAATTTCTTTAATATTGCTGCAGCAACATTGTTTGTAGGAGTATTAGAAGATTCTATGGTTAATGATTTAAAGAAAAATACAGCGTTGGCTTGTTTAGTACGTATACCTTATGTCATATTAATAGTAGTAGCAGTATTCTTTTCATGCTTATTATTATTTTAAAAAGGAACTGTCCTGAAGTGAATCTTTATGATTGAATTTGGATTCATTTCAGATAAGTTCCTTTTTTTATGCAATCGTACGTGTTTTGATTTCTTTAAAAAAGCCAATCAATAAAAATATGCATGACTTGAAAATCAAATGAACATATTGAATATCATCAAGATGAAGGCATAAGCTTATTAAAAAATACAAGAGAGAAAAGAATAAACAGTGTTTCATGCGATGATCAGGTAAATGTGATGTCAAATATAACGCTGCAATAATAAGTGTCATATAAGCGAATACTTGCAGAATGATTTGAATAAATAAATGATTGATTTGCATGAAATAAGATAAAAGGGAAAGAATAAGAGAGATAAGTATAAAAGGAATAAGAAAAATTAAACATGTATAAATATAAGTACGTAGTGTTTGTTTCATGGTTTCCTCCTAATATACTGTATGCAAAGGAGTTTTCTTTTATGAAATATATAGAAATCTTTATAGAAAGTTTTGGAACGTATATTTTACTTGTCTTGATGATTCGTTTTTTAGGTAAAAAAGAAATGAGTAAACTCAGTGTTTCAGATTTAATTGTATTTTTAATTATTAGTGAATTGATGACAATTTCAATTGGAAATGAAAATGTTAACTTTTTACAGGCAGCACTTGCAGTTTTAGTCATTGTTTTTATGGATAAGCTATTTACGCTGATTTCATTAAAGAGTCCATTTTTTAAAAAGATGGTAGAAGGACATCCAACCTTTATTGTCTTTCAAGGAAAACTGAATCAAAAGAAAATGGCTTCATTAAAATATAGTGTTGATGATCTTTGTCATCATTTAAGAGAGCAGGGGATTGGTTCTTTATCAGAAGTTGACTTTGCAGTGTTAGAAACAGATGGTCAGTTATCTGTGATTGAAACGAAAAACAGTGAAGTGAAAGCACCAGCAGCCATTATTAGTGATGGTCAAATTAATTATGAAATCTTGCAGTTAATGAATCGTGATGAAAATTGGTTGATTAAAAAGTTAAAAGAAGCTGGGATTCATGATTATCATGAGGTTTTTTATTGTGTTGTGGAAAAAGAACGTTTATTTGTCATTAAAAAAAGGCTAGATAACTAGCCTAATAACATTCTATCATTGACAAATTCTTCACCAATGGCTTCTTCAAATTTCTTAAGCAAATCATTCACAGTTAATTGTTTTTTCTCTTCACCTTGAACATCATAAATAATACGACCATCATACATCATAATGAGACGATTTCCAATATCTATGGCATCTTTCATATTATGTGTAACCATCATGGCAGTTAAATGTTGCTCAGTCACGATCTGTTTTGTCAGAGTTAAAACTTTTGTACTGGTAGCAGGATCTAATGCCGCAGTATGCTCATCCAGTAATAACAGCTTAGGTTTATTGAGCGTAGCCATTAAAAGTGTTAAGGCTTGACGCTGTCCACCTGATAATAAGCCAACTTTCGTTGTTAAACGGTCTTCTAAGCCTAACCCTAATGCTTTAACAATTTCATAGTATTCTTCTTTTTCTTTTTTTGTTACACCCCAGTGTAAACTACGTTTTTGACCACGACGTGCAGCCATCGCCAGATTTTCAATAATTTGCATATCAGAAGCCGTCCCCATCATAGGATCTTGAAAAACACGCCCAATGAATTTGGCACGCTGATATTCAGGCGATAAAGATATATCTTGACCATCTAAAGTCATGATTCCACAATCAATAGGATAAACCCCAGCAATAAGGTTTAAAAGGGTACTTTTCCCAGCACCATTGCCACCTATCACAGTCACAAAATCTCCCTGTTTGAGTTCTAAATCTAGTTTGTTAATGACACATTTTTCATTTGGAGTTCCAACATGGAAAGATTTAGAAACTTTTTCTAATTTAAGCATGATTTTCAAATTCCTTTCCTGTTAATTTTTTATACATTGTTAAACGTTTCTTTTTATCAATAATGACAGGAACAGTCAGTGCAATGGCAACAATCAAAGCCGTTAAAAGCTTTAAATCATCTGTATTTAATCCCATCTGTAAAACAATTGCTACAATCATACGATAGATAATAGAACCCACAACAATAGATGTTAAACGTAATTTAAAACCAGCTTTTTTACCAAAAATCACTTCACCAATGACAATGGAAGCCAAACCAATGACAATGGCACCTGTTCCCATTTTGACATCAGCTACACTTTGTTGTTGAGTGACCAAAGCACCACTCATAGCGACAAGTCCATTACTTAACATTAAACCAAAAAGTTTCATCGTATCAGTATTGACACCATTGGCTCTCACCATATTTTCATTATTTCCAGTTGCTCTTAAACATGAACCAAATTCGGTTCCTAAAAACCAGTAAATACCAGCCACGACAATGAAACTAAAGACAAGACCGATACAGATTGTAATCCATTGTGATGTTAATGGAATGACATTAGCTAAATCTTTAAAAAGCGTCGAAGACTGTAATAATGGAATATTACTTTTTCCCATGATTCTTAAATTAATAGAATAGAGTGCAAGCTGTGTTAATATCCCAGCTAAAATGGCAGGCATTTGACATTTGGTATGCAAAAATCCTGTTATAAATCCTGCTAAAAAACCAGCCAGTGTTGCTAAAATGATGGCAACTAAGGGATGTACACCAGCGATCAGTGCAACAGCACAAACGGCTCCTCCGGTCGCAAAACTGCCATCAACTGACAAATCTGCAATATCTAAAATGCGAAAAGTTAAATAAATGCCTAGAGCCATAATTCCCCATAAAATACCTTGACCAATGGCTCCCTGTAAAGATAATAATATCGCCATAATTATTCTCCAATCATAGTTGCATTCAGCTCAGTAGGAATATCAATACCTAATTGAGAAGCAACTTTTTGATTAATAAAATATTGACAGTCTTTTCCTTCAACAAAAGTAACAGGTGTTTCTTCTACTTGAGCTTCACCATTAAGAATAGCTAAAGCCTGTTTTCCAGCATTTTGACCAACAGTATAGTAATCTAAACTCAAAGTTGCAAGACCACCATTTTCACACATACTTTCTTCACCAACGATCACTGGCAGATTGTTTTCATTTGTTACTTGTGCAACAGTTGCCATATTAGAAGCAAGAAGATTGTCAGTTGGAATATAAACAGCATCATAATGACCAATCATAGATTGTGCAACCTGTTGAATAGCACTTGAATCATTAGATACTGTCACTTCACTGGCTTCTAGTCCTAAATCTTTTGCAGCCTGTAAAGCAATTTCTCCTTGATATACGGAGTTTGCTTCATCGCTACAATAGAAAATTGCGATTTTCTTAGCATCAGGAATCAATGTCTTTAAGAGTTCTAATTGTTCCTTGATTGGATTTAAATCACTAGCTCCAGTGACATTTGTTTCTGGTTTTTCATTAGATTTGACAACGCCAGCTGTTTCAAAATCAGTAACAGCAGCTCCTACAATAGGAATATCAGTTGTTTTATTAGCAGCAGCCTGTAAGGCATCAGTTGCGATAGCATAAATCAAGTCATCACCATCATTGACAAATTTTTCAGCAATTGTCTGGCAGTTGGAAGGATCACCACTGGCATTTTGAAAATCAATATTTTCTTCTTTGACACCAGCTTCGATTAAAGTATCTTTAAATCCTTCATATGCTTTATCTAGTGCAGGATGTTGTGCAAACTGTATAGCCCCAATCTTGACTTCAGATAATTCTTTTGTTCCAGTTGTTTCACTGGCACATCCTGTTAAAAGCAACCCCATTGTCAATAATAATACAGATAGTTTTTTGATCATATTTTATTCCTCCTCATTTTTAAGATTATAAAACAAAAAAACCCGTCCCAAGAGGGCGAGTGAACGCGGTACCACCTCAATTTATTATAATCTCACAATTATAACCTTTATAAGTTGAATAACTTTACATAAATAACGTTATGTCCCCGATTACCCCTTATCAAAGTAATAGCTCCGTGGTGTATTCAAAATTTCTTTTCGTATGATTCGCACCAGCCATCATATCTCTTATGTCACAGAAATTTTTACTTCGTCACATCATTGCTTTTTGTTTTATATATCACTTATCATAAATAAATGAAAATTGTTTGTCAATCATTTTTTTAAAAATAAAATAAAAATAAGTATTTAACGAATTATTTTTATAAAATTTGTTAAAATAGTAAAAAATAGAGCGATTAAGATAACATCATATCTAAAATCATCATCACTGCAAAGCCAATCATGCAAGACAGAGCACCTATATCAATCTGATGTTGGCAACAGGCTTCTGGGATCATATCTTCCACACAGACAAATAGCATAGCACCAGCTGCAAAACTTAAGGCAAATGGAAGAATATTTTGAATCAAAGAAGCAAAGATATATCCAAGGATAGCTGAAGGAATTTCAATAATCCCTGAAAATTGTCCGTACATCATAGATATGAATTTACTTTTTCCATATTGATGCATAGGGAGTGCAATGGCAGTCCCTTCAGGAAAATTCTGAATACCTATTCCAATAGAAAGAACCAATGCTGGAATAAACTGTTGATGCGCACTGGCAAAAGCGACGCCAACAGCCAAGCCTTCAGGAATATTGTGCAATGTCATAGCAAGCATTAATAATTGATTCTTAGAAAAACGTGATTGAACACCTTCTATTTCACCTGATATCATATGTTTATGTGGCAAGAAATGATCACATAAAGCTAAAAATGCAACACCACATAAAAAACCAAATGGAATAATCATAAGATACCATTTATTCATATTTTCTAAAAGGTTCATTGCAGGTAAAATTAAGGAAAAAAATGAAGCAGCAATCATAATACCCGCACTGCTTCCTAAAGCAATAGAGACCAGATGTTTATTTTCTTTATTTGTAAAATAAACCAAAGAAGCACCTAAAAAGGTAGAAAACCAATTAAAAATAATAGCTCCGATAAAAATAAGAACAGGCATTTCTTGTAATATTGATAACACATTTTCACCTCATTATAGAGTATGAAAAAGACAGTTTTGTGTGACAAAAAAAGCTATGCAGGGCATAGCTTAGTATTGGATGTCTTCATATAAAGTTTTAATTAAAATGGCTTTTGAAGATGGTTGCTGCTTTTTGAAATCAAATGTTTTCATTAAGCTATATTCAACAACATCATATTTTTCAACCATTTCATCATAAATATAATCAGATTGTCTAAAGAATAAATGATCACCACTATCATTATCTTGATCGATACTACCAAATTCTTTATCTTTGTTGTAATAAACAACTTTTCCTTCAAAACGATCAATATATTCATCAAGATGTTCCATTAACTGATTATATAAGCGATCATATAAAGAGCTGCTATCCGTATCTTGATATTGTTCAGAAATTGAATTTTGAGAAACATCTTTTTGATTTTCAGCTTTAAGCTGATAAACAAAAGCATTTGCTAAATCAATCACTTCCTGATTTTGACCAGTTTTCACCATATCTAAAATCATTTCATATAATCCCAATTCATCAAGATTATATCCAGCTTTAAAGAATTTATAAACAAGATTTGTATAAGCTTCTTTCACTTTACCAGTATTCATATATAAATCATAAAGCACTTGGAATGAATCAACGTTTGGAATCTTGTTTCCTAATGATAAGAATTCATTTTCAGCTTCTTCATATCTTTTTAAATGTACAAGTGAAGATGCACGATAGTATTTAACCCAATTTAAATTGTTATAATGCCATTTAATAGGTTGTGTAAAAGCCATGTTTGCATATTCTACACAAGATTTATAATCTTCCATTTCATAAGAACATCTAACTTTTAAACGATACCATTTTTCTTTCTTTGATTCATATTCTTTACCTGCACTATTAACAAAAGGCTCAATGCTAAGTGTCTGAACATCAAGTTTATCTAAAAGTTCAGATAATTTTTGATAACGAACAGGTTTTTGATTCATGACATACTTCATAGCTTTATTGATTGTCGCTTCTAAAGGAGAATATTTTTCTTGTTTACATAAGTTTGTGATTTCATCAACAATAGAGAAAAATAAATCTTCTTTTTCTTTGATTTTATCGTCATCAATATTAATGTATTTATTATAAAGTGCATAACCATAATGATTAATAAAACCACTTAATCCTTCTCCAACTTGCAAGAAAGTCTTACCTACTTCAATTGCATCATCAGTACGACCTTGATTTTTCAATTCTTTTACATAATCCATAGCTTGAAAATCATTAAATGAGCTTGGATCTTCTTCAAAACGTTTATCATAATTTGTTAAATCTTTTGGTTCACGTTTTTCCACGATTCATCACCTCGATTATTATTATATCAATTTCATAACTTCTTGTGAAGAATAAAGATTTATTTTTCAAAATCAATCATAAAAATGAACCTCTGTTATGAGGATGTCCAAATAACAAGGTTCATTTGAATCTGATGTTTTTTATTCGACAGTTACAGATTTTGCAAGATTACGTGGTTTATCAACATCACAACCTTTAATGCATGCTGTGTAGTAGGCAATAAGCTGTAAAGGAACAGCAACCAATATTGTCTGAAGAGTAGGGTCAATATCAGGAAGTTCATATACGTTTTGAACATTTTTCACTTCCATATTTTGAGTTGTCAGTAATATAACACGTGCTCCTCTGGCCATTGTTTCTTGAATATTGCTGATTGTTTTTTGTGCAATATGTGGTTGAGTAGCTACTGCAATAACAACAGAATCGTTTTCTATTAAAGCAATAGGACCATGTTTTAATTCACCGGCTACATAAGCATCAGCATGGACATATGACACTTCTTTTAATTTTAAAGCACCTTCTAAGACACTGGCATAATCTAAATTTCTACCAATAAAGTAGGCATCATGTTGATTTTCCAGCATTTTTGCATACTGGGCAAAAAGATTTTCATCCTTTAAAATAGTATCTACATGTTGAGGAATAGACATTAATTGTTGAATAATTTGTTTGTTGATGTCCTTGCCAAGTTGTTGAGCAATATAATAAGCTAACAGAATCAATAAAACCAATTGTGTTGTATAAGCCTTCGTTGATGCTACCGCAATCTCAGGACCCGCACATGTATATAAAACATAGTCACTATCACGAGAAATTGTACTTCCTAATACATTTGCAATAGCAATTGTTGTTGCCTTTTTTTCTTTTGCCAGACGTAAAGCGGCTAGGGTATCAGCTGTTTCTCCAGATTGAGAAACAAAGATTGCTAAAGTCTTTTCATCTACAAAAGGATCATCATAACGAAATTCACTGGCAACTTCGCTTAAAACAGGAATGTCTAATACTTTTTTAAGAATATGAGCACCACACATAGATGCATGATAAGCTGTTCCACAAGCAACCAGATAGATTTTATTGAACTGAGAAAAATCAATATCTTTTAATTCATCTAAAATAATGTGATTGTGATTGATACGACCTCTTAATGTTTCAGCAATGACATGAGGCTGTTCATGAATTTCTTTCAACATAAAAGTATCATAACCATCTTTTTTAGCTGCTTCTAAATCATAAGGAATAGTTGTTGTTTGTTTTTCAATCGGATGTCCGTGTTGATCATAAAATGAAATATGATCAGTTGATAAAACAGCCATTTCATAATCTTCTAAAAAATAAACTTCTTTTGTATATTCTAATAAGGCTGGGATATCACTAGCACCAACATAACCATCTTTTGTTTTCCCAATAATTAAAGGGCTGTCCTTTTTTGCAACAATGATGTGTTCTGGTTCTAATGTTGAAAGAATACACAAAGCATAGCTTCCTTTGATTTGAGCCAATACTTTTTGTGTTGCTTCTAATAGATTGCCATCATAAAGACTATCAAGAAGTTGAACAACAACTTCACTATCTGTATCAGATTGAAACTGATATCCTTTTTTTAATAATTCATCTTTTAATTCACGATAATTTTCAATAATCCCATTATGCACTAAAGCAATTGTTTCATCCTGATTGGTATGAGGATGAGAATTAAGATTAGAAGGAACACCATGAGTTGCCCATCTTGTATGTCCAATCCCCACATGTCCACTTAGATGCTGATTTTTTAGTTTGTTTTCTAAATTTTCTAATCGTCCTTTACATTTGACAGTGATAAGCTGATTGTTTTCAAGTGTTGTGACACCTGCACTGTCATAACCACGATACTCCAATTTAGATAAACCTTGCATTAAAAAAGGCAAAGCTTCACCTTTTCCACAATAAGCAGTAATTCCACACATAAAAAATTTCCTCCATCAATTTCATTTTTTATTATTGAATGAAGTGATGCCTAATGATATTTGTTTAATGATCACTCATTAGTTTTGTTCATTGTTCAGGTAGCATCATACCTCCAGATCATCCGCCGAATCTTTCGATAAATCTGGTCCTCGTCAACTTTATATGTATAAAGTCCTGGCGCTTTTCTTTTGTAACTTCATCAATAATAGATATTATTATACATGAAACATCATCGAATAGTTTTCATATTTTAAAAATGTTTCCATTATAATATATGAAATATAAAAATTTGATGTGAAATAAAAAAAGTTTGTTTAAAAAAAAGAAAAATGAGAAAAATATGCGTATATATATAATAGGAGGGTTATTATGAGTATACGTAATAATTTACTGGAAATGAATAAATCATTAAAAAAACTTGAAGAATCCGGTGTTTATGATGTAGAAAAATATAGCTATGCATTATTACATCAGACCAGTCAGTTAGAGTATTTTTACTGTCATTTGGTTAAGGATGGCGACTGTAATCAGACGTTCTATCATGTACATAAAAGACCACATATTCATGAATTGGCATATTTCAATATTGGACGAGGCTTCCCTAAAGAACTTATGGATGGACATTGGTGCTATGTTTTAAAAGATATGGGATATAAAATGCTTGTTGTTCCATGTACATCTATCAAAAAAGATTCAACCCCTGCTAATCCCATATTTGAAAAGGATATTAAAATAAAAACAGATACACATATAACACATTGTCGTATTCAATTGAGTGATATTCGTTCAGTTGATATCCAAAGATTAGATTTAAGAAAATCTTTTTATCAGGTATTAACATCAAGAGAAGACATTATCGAATTTATTGAAAAAAATTTGTTTGATAAGTAATTTTGATTCATGTATCATAGGGATATATGGAGGGGATTTGATGGAGGAATTTTTAAGAGGCTGTAGAAGATCTCTGCCGATTGCTTTGGGGTATTTTCCAGTTTCTTTTTCTTTTGGGGTTTTTGTTGCTTCAAGTGGTTTACCATTTGGTTTAGCAACATTGATTTCATTGACTAATTTAACATCATCGGGGCAATTTGCTGGAGTATCTTTGATGCTGGCTCAAGCTTCGTATATGGAAACTGCATTAACATTATTGATGATTAATGCAAGATATTTTTTAATGTCTTTATCTTTAAGTCAAAAGATTGATCAAAAGATGTCAACGCTGGAAAGAATGGTGATTTCTTTTGGAATTACTGATGAAACATTTAGTTTGGCATCTTTAGAACATGGAACATTATCTTTTTCTTTTATGGCAGGATTTATTTTGGTACCTATTATTGGATGGACGAGTGGTACACTTGTTGGTGAAACGCTGACAAATATTTTGCCACCTGTTTTACAAAATGCAATGGGGCTGGCTTTATATGGCATGTTTTTAGCGATTATTGTTCCAGCATCTGCCAAATCACGTGCTATATTAGAAGTTGTAGTCATAGCAGCAATTCTTTCAACAATCATGTATGAAGTGCCTTTGTTTCAAGGATTATCTAGTGGATTTCAATTGATTGTGGCTACAATACTGGGAGCTTTCTATGGGGCTTTACGTTACCCTATTGAGGAGAATGTCTAATGTCAAGTTATTTATTACTGACTGTTTTTGTGATGGCCGTTATGACCTACTTGCCAAGAATGTTGCCACTGACGTTTTTTAAAAAAGAAATCCACTCACGTTTTATACGTTCGCTTCTATATTATGTGCCTTATGCTGTTTTGTCGGCATTGACATTTCCAAGCATTCTATATGCAACTGGACATATGGGCAGTGCTTTGGTTGGAGGACTGGCGGGTATTTACTTCGCTTATCGTCAAAAAGGCCTGGTTTTTGTTGCCTGTGTGACCGTTATATGCAGTTTCATTGCGCACATACTGATTCCATTTTAGATGGAATTTTTTAATTGATTCATGATATTTTATGGTGATGGAAAATAAGGAAGATGTTTTAAGACAGGATGATGACCTGTCTTTTTTGATATGTAAAAGGAGGTGATGTGTTCGAAAACGATTATGTTTAGCTAAAAAGGAGGGAAAAAAGATGGATAAACATAAGCATTTTATAAAATTAAAGAAAGTCATACTTTTGATGTTGTCGTGTATTTTTATGTTGAACATAGGTGAAGTTTATGGAGCTTCATATGAGATGAATACTTATAATTATCTGGCAGGTGTCACCACAAAAGCTGGATCCAAACTAAATGATGGAACTGTTTTGGAGGCCAGTTCATATGATGAAGGTGTGACGGTTCTTCTGACGACAAATGGACAGTATTTTTATTGTCTAGAGAATGGAAAGGCTGTTCATGATGGAACACAATATACGCCTACTGACACAATTGAGCTTATTGAAGAAGCTCAAAAGAACAAACATTTAAGTTCGTCAGAAAAGGAAAAGCTTATTAGTCGAGTGCTAAGTCTAGCACCAACAAAGATCAATGTTTCATATCATACAAATGGATCATTAAAAGCAGTGAATGGAAATGCCTATCAGTGGTATGCAGCACAAATTATTGTATGGGAAATCATGGTTGGTGAAAGAAATGCAGATGGTAGTTATCGAGGTGTGACAACCAGTGGTGCGACTTCTGTTTATAATTCTTTGAATTGGTCTAACTCTACGACAAAGTCCAATGTCAAAACATACTATGATTCTTATAGTCAGATTTTAAAGACATGGGGGCAGATTCCTAGTTTTGCATCAAAGAGTGAAAATCTTGCGAAAACATATGAAATGACTGTATTTGATGGCAATCATTATTATATGGAAATGAATGATCAAAATCAGGTTCTTGAAAGATATGATTTTAAGGCCAACGGGCTTTCGTTTGTTAAAAATGGGAATGCTTTAAAAGTCACAGCGAATGCTTCATTTGATGATACGAAAACAGTATCTGGAATCAATAGTCTTGATCTCAATAAAAGACAGCTGCTTTGTTTAGACAGTTCTGAAAGATATCAGAAAGTCGCGATTGCAGGAGAATTGGATGAAGCTATACCAAGTGCTTTCTTTAAGATTAAGATTGGAGCATCTGCTTTAAAGATTACTAAAAAAGATAATAAGGGTAATAATATTGCTGATGTACAGTTTCAAATTTCTTATCATGCAGACATGAGTCAAAGTCTAGGTACATATACAACTGGAAAAGATGGAACAGTTACGATTGACAAACTGCAACCAACAACCATTTATATACAGGAAATCAAGGTTCCAGATCATCTTGTCTTGGATTCAACAGTCCATTCAGTAGAGTTAAAAGCTGGTCAAACAGCTTCGTTTACGCAAACGAATAACTGGAAACAGGGTTATATTCAGGTTGTGAAAAAGGACAAAAAAACAGGTGAGGTTGTTAAGAAACCAGGTACAAAGTTTGAGGTCTTAAGTGGAAATCAGGTAGTTGCGACAATATCTACAAATAGTGAAGGTGTTGCTAAAACAGGATTACTTGATTATGGAACATATACGATTCGTGAAAAAGAAGCACCACAGAACTATGTCATTGCGACACTTGAAAAGAATCAGAGTGTGACTGAAAATGGTAAGACTTATGCCATTGAAATCTATAATGAACCAGTTCTAGGGAAAATTGAATTAGAGAAACAGGATAAAGAAACTGGGAATATCTCTCAAGGTGATGCAACTTTAAAAGAGGCTGAATATGTTTTAAAAGCCAATCAAGATATATTGAATCCATCTGATGGAACTGTGCTTTATAAGAAAGATGAAATCATCTCTCAAAAGACAGTTGGAAATGGTGTCTGGGGTGATACAGGAACAAAGAAAACAAATGATCAGGCAAAAATTTCATGGTCTAATTTACCGATGGGTGTCTATCGAGTAGAAGAAACAAAGCCAAGTGAGGGATATTTATTAGATGGGCCTCAGATAGTGACATTGACATCTTCAAATTCGAATCAGCAGGTTGTCACACAAAGTGTTGTTTCTAAAGAACAGGTCATTAAAGGAAAACTTGAAGTTGCCAAAATGGGAACTGATGGATCAAGTGGCATTACACAAGGATTGGCAGGTGTAGAATTTACTATCAAGCTTTACTCAGATGTTCAAAAGAATGGATGGGATCAGGCAAGAGCTTATGATGTTCTTGTGACAGATTCAACGGGACGAGATACATCTATTGATCTGCCTTATGGTATTTATCAAATAAAGGAAACAAAAACACCAGAAAATTATTATCCTGCTGGTGATTTTTTTATTACCATTAATGAAGATCAGGAAATTGAATATAGAATGGTCAACAACGCACCATTTCAGGCATGGTTAAAAATTGTGAAAAGAGATAAAGATGGACAGAAAGTGGCTTTATCTCATGCGACATTTAAGTTAAAAGATAGCGAAGGAAATGATGTCAAACAAAAAGTTGGTATGGTTTATAAAGATGAATGGGCAACAGATGAAAATGGATATGTTGTACTGGATGATATGGTCAAATCAGGAACATATACAATCGAAGAATTGAGAAATCCTGAAGGATTCCTTATTGGAGATGATATTCAAGTGAATATTACAGCAGATAATGATGAAATCTATTTTGATGAAGACAATCAACCTGTCATTGAAGTTTCATTTATCAATGAAAAACCAACAGGACATTTGATTCTTCATAAAGAATTTGAAAGAGAGGAAGATACAGCTGTTGGTGGAGCACAGTTTAAAGTCACTGCTGATAGTGATATTATAGATCCAGCAACAGGAAAGGTGATTTACAAAAAAGGTGATCCTGTCAGTATGGGGAATTCAACTGATGGTATTTATATGATTAATGAAAGTGGAAAACTGGAATTAAAAGATTTACCACTTGGAACAACTGGGGCCAGATACAAGGTTGAAGAGATTTCAACGATAGATGGATATGTTCTTTTGGATGAACCAGTCATCTTTGAATTTGATATCAAAGACAATACTACAAAAGAATATACAGTGGAAAAGACAATAAAGAATAAGCTAACAGAAACATATTTCTCTAAACAGGATTTAAACGGAACAGAACTCAAAGGTGGAGAATATTCTGTCATTGATGCTAAAAGTGGAGAAATTATTGATCAATGGACAAGTGATGGAAGAGGTCATCTCGTTAAAGGACTTGTCATTGGAAAGGATTATATCTATCGTGAAGATTTAACACCCCTTGGATATACTTATGCCAAAGATGTGAAGTTTACAATGTCAAAAAACAAACAGACAATTGTCATGAAAGATATACAGGTGGATGTCAATAAATTAGATGCAGATGGTAACGCTGTTCAAGGAGCGACTCTTCAGATTGTCAGTGATAAGACCAAAAATATTGTTGACCAATGGGTAACTGACGGAAGTGTTCATCACGCTGAAGGACTTATTGTTGGTCAAACATATATCCTTCGAGAAATCAAAACACCAGATGGATTTGCGATGGCTAATGAAATACAGTTTACTGTGAAAGAGAATGAAAATATGAATTTATCTATGATAGATAAGAAAGTCATTTTCTCAAAAGAGGATGCAGGTGGACAGGAAATTGAAGGTGCATCTATGCAGGTCATTGATAAAGAAACAGAAGAAATTGTTGATGAATGGATTTCTACAAAGGATAGTCATACTATAAATAATCTTATAGTAGGTAAGACTTATATTCTTCATGAAGATTTAGCACCAATTGGTAAGAATCTGGCGCAGGATATTGAGTTTACTGTCACTGATGATCAACAGAATCAGCATATCACAATGATTGATACAACAGTTGGTATTCAAAAGAAAGATGAATTAGGAAATAATGTCAAAGGTGCGACATTACAGATTGTGTCTAATAAAACAAAAAACATCATTGATCAATGGACAACAGATGGATCAGTTCATTATGCGCAAGGATTGAAGGTAGGGGAAACTTATACAATTGTTGAAGTCAAAACACCAGAAGGATATGAAACATCTCCGTCCGTGACTTTGACTGTTGATGGAAAACAGGATATGTCACTGACAATGACAGATCATCGTATTATCACTGATATTTTGATCAATAAGGTTGATAGTCAAACACATAAGAACATTGTTCATAATGATTTTGAGTTTACAATTTATTTAGATGAAAAATGTCAAAAGCCATTCAAAACATTAAAGGCTGATACAACAAAAGGGACTGTCACTTTTGAAAATTTAGAGTATGGTCAAACAGTTTATGTCAAAGAAACAAAAGCGCCAAAGGGTTATCAGTTATCTGATGAAGTTGTTAAGATTGTCATTGATGATCAGCTTGAAGGAATTGGAAAGGTGCATAGTTTTCAGTATGAAAATGAAAAGATTCCAGTTGTCGTTGTGAAAACAGGAGATACGACGCACATGTTTTATTATCTGATATTAGCTGGAGGATGTTTGATTTTCATTATAAAGCTTTGTAGAACTCAAAAAGAAACAGATAGGTAAAGAAAAAGATGCAGGGATTTTGATCCATGCATCTTCTTTTCTTTTATATTGTTTTTTTATTTTATAGATTTAATAAACGTTTTGTATCTCTGGCAATCACAAGTTCTTCATTTGTAGGAATGACATAAACTTTGATTTTTGATTCAGGTTTAGAAATTAAACGTTCACCTTCACCATTTTCATTAGCATCATCATCAACAACAATACCTAATGCTTCACTTACTAATGATAGAATTTCTTTTCTAGCATAAGCAGAGTTTTCTCCAATACCAGCTGTAAAGGCAATTGCATCACATCCACCTAAAGCAATAAAATATCTACCAATGTATGCAATAACTCTTCTAAAGAAAATGTCAATAGCTAACTTAGCTCTTTCGTTTCCTTCATTAGCAGCATTTAATACATCTCTAAAGTCACTTGATACACCTGATACACCAAGTAATCCAGATTCTTTATTTAACATATGAATGACATCTTTCATATCCATACCAACTTGTTCAATCAAGTAATCAATGATAGAAGGATCCAAATCTCCACTACGAGTTCCCATCATAATTCCAGCTAATGGTGTAAATCCCATAGATGTATTAATAGATTTTCCATCTTTGACAGCTGTTAAAGAACCACCAGCTCCTAAGTGAGCAACAATGATTTTAGAATGTTCAGGGTTACCTAGTTTTTCAATAACTTTCTGTGATACATAATAATGTGAAGTCCCATGTGCACCATATTTTCTCACTTTATAATCAGTATAGAAACGATATGGAATTGGGTAAATATAACATCTTGGTTCAAGTGTCTGATGGAAAGCAGTATCAAACACAGCAACAGCACCAGCATTTGGAATAGCTTCCTTAAAAGCATAATATCCTGTTAAGTGAGCAGGGTTATGTAAAGGTGCTAATGATTTTAATTCATCAATCTTGCTGACAACATCTTCATCAATAATAGCAGATTCTTTAAAATAAGAACCTCCTTGTACAACTCTATGTCCTACACCTTTAATGTCTTCCAATGAAGACACGATATTCTTTTCTAATAATGTATCTAATAATAAATGAACAGCTTCTTTATGTGTTGGAATAGGTAAAGTACGAACATCTTTTTCACCATTGAATTTAATTGTAAAAATAGAATCTTCTAAACCAATTCTTTCAATAACACCAGAAGTAATGACTGTTTCATCATCCATTTCAAATAATTGAAATTTAAGTGATGAACTACCAGCATTCACTGCAATAATTTTTGCCATTTTTCTTATCCTCCCTTAATTCCCTTTTATTATAGCATTTATTTATAAAAAAACTAGGAAAAAATGTTTTGTAAAAAATATTTGTATTTTTTCTAAAAAAGAATATAATAGATATGAGCCAGGGGCGCATTTGCTGAGAAAGGTTTTCACCTTGTCCCTTATGATCTGAACTGGGTAATGCCAGCGTAGAGAGTGCAAATAATGATTTTTGTGACTTTTTTACGTGGGTAGAAAAGTCTTTTTTATTTGTTGGCTTCAATGAAAGGGGATCGAATTATGAAAAGAATTTTAAAAGTTGATTTCACAGTCAAAAGTATGTGTCAGCTTGCAATGTTTATGGCTATTACAGTGATTTTGAGCTATGTGAATGAAATTATTCCTTCTTTACCACAGGGAGGAACAATCTCTGTTGATGTCATTGCCATCATGTTATGTGGTTATTTAATGGGAGCTGGATATGGTGTCATTTGTGGAATAGGGGTATCTATTTTACAGTTTGTCTTAGGTTTAGCAACTTACTATGGACCATGGTCAGTTTTACTTGATTATGTATTACCACTTGCAGTATGTGGATTAACACCTTTGATGAAAACACAAAAAATTGGAAACCTTCCTATTTGCTGGGGTATTGTTTTTGTCATGTTTTTAAAATACTTATCTCATTTTGCTTCAGGCGCTTTCTTGTTTGCAAGTTATGCACCAAAAGGTATGAATCCAATTGTTTATTCATTAAGATATAATATTATCTATGTTGCACCAACACTTATATTATGTATGATTGTTGTTCCATTGTTATATCCTCGTTTAAAAAGAGCGTTTATGTAATCTCTCAATACTGAGAGATTTTTTAATATATCATAAAAAGTTCGTATGGAGTGGATAGTGAAGTGATATGATTCCACTATGGTAGACACATGAAATAAACAAACATATTGATTATATCATTCTTGCTTAATACAGTCTTTTTTATCTCATATTGTTTCAAAAAAAGGACTATGAAAAATAATGGAAAGAAATAGATTTTATTTCGACTAGAAATGAATTGGTGATTGCCATGGACAAATAAAGTCGTTTTGTTATAAGTATGTTGTATAAAGGAAGTTCATTCAAATTTGATGATTGAAACACCTCTTAACGTTATTTATAATAGATATGTCAAGGGATAATTTTTTATTGTGACTTTAAAAGCTAGTGTTGCTTCGATAAAGAGTTTATCATTGTTTTAGAGTAGGCTTTAAGCAGAATTTACTGATTTGATTTTGTTAGAAAGATTTTGTATTAATCTCTAGAGTTTTCTAGAAAATGTGTTATAATGAATGTGGAATTAAAAGGAATATTTAATTTCGAAGAAAATAAGTATATGAATGGATAAGATTATCCATAATATAATTGCTGAGGATGACAGTTATTTCATCTGCGACATTTCGTTTTAAACGAAGATGTGATCATTCGAAAGTCGATGGGGACCCGACTGTGGCGGGCGCAAAAACAAATACTACAGCCCTGGAACTAGCCATTTCCTAAATTTGGCTCAGACTTTCTGAATAGAGGGATTGTTTTACAATCCCTTTTTCAGTGCTTAAAAGAGGAATAAAAATATGGAATTAAACAAAGCAAGAAATAGAATTGATATGAGAAGCTATTCTTTTCATGAATATGCATTATACTTCTGTCAATTTGATAATAAAATTCTTTGTATTGAAACGGTTGATAAAGTGTTGCAAATAAAGATCAGTACTACACAGCTACCTCATTTAATTGGGTTACAATATGCTTATGATAAACAAAGGCATAAATCAAAATATAAAGGGAAGAATGGATTTCAAATTTTATTGAATAATGAGATTGATTTAGATATGTTCGAGAATAGAATTAGACGAAATAGACCAACAGCAAATCATAAACATATTACATGGGATATGATATTATCAAGAATTGAATGGTTACCATATTTTTTTAATAATATATCAAAAAAGCCAAGGATGAAAGAAAATAGAGAAGAACGATTGATTAACAGTTCTTTGAAAGGGGATTATTTTTATTTTAAGGTGAATAGTAATGAATATCTTATTTTATCATTGTTAAAAATTGGGAAAAAATATACTCTTGAATCGTTCATAGTATATAATGATATTCGATATTTAGGAGACCTGAATGAAGTGTGTATTAAAAATGTTTATTGGAAATAAAAAAGATAAATATGTTGTTATTATAAATGGCATATTAAATAATTAAGAGCACAATTAAAAATATTTTTAGGAATGATGTCTTTTGTCATGTCTGCTTTTTATTGTGATAGTAGGTATATCTGTTGCAGAAGTAAAGCTAAATAGAATATCTAAAGAAAAACATTTTTGATCAATGATATATGGAAACAAGTACGTTAACACTACGAATGTATTGGTTAATGATTCATCTCATATTTTTGAGGTGTTAATCTGGTATTGAAAAGTTTCATTTTCTTTTTTGTAAGTTGAAAACAAAAATCTTCTGGAAATTGTTTTATATTTTTTAGTGCATGATTTCATGCCTTTTTGGCTTGATACAGTATTGTAAAATCGCTATGGAATATTATTTGCGATTACAAGTAATATATAAATTTTTTTATCAAATTGAACTAACTGTACAATTGTCATGTTGTTTGTTCATTTTTCTGCACCATCGCTTATATTGTTTATGGTTGATGTTCCATTGTTATATCCTCGTTTAAAAAGAGCATTTATGTAATCTCTCAATACTGAGAGATTTTTTTACTATATAGAAAATAGTAAATTTGCTTTAAAAAAGAGTATAACTTGTGTATAATATTTCTGTTATAGAAAGAGGTTATTGATTATGAATAAGACATTTGTTGGTCAAAATATCCTTATTCATTGTTATAAACATGATGGAAGCATTCATCGCTGTTGGGATAAAGGACTTGTTTTAGAAGAAACACCATATCATTTTATTGTGGTGAATAATAGAACGCTTGTTACGGAATCAGATGGACGTAAATGGTATACAAGAGAACCAGCTATTTGTTATTTCCCTAAGCGAAAATGGTATAATGTCATTTGTATGATTCGTAAAACAGGGGTGCATTTTTATTGTAATATTGCATCACCAACATTGTATGATGGAGAAGCTTTAAAATACATTGATTATGATTTAGATTTAAAGGTTTTTCCAGATTATAAATATAAAATATTAGATGAAGAAGAATACCAGCAACATAAAATGATGATGAATTATGGTCAAGAACTAGATGAGATATTATATCAGCAGCTAGATCAACTGATTGAGATGGCTATGAATATGGCAGGACCTTTTAGACCTGGTTTTGCACAACATTGGTATCATTATTATCAAAGTGGAAATTATAAAAAAAGGAGAGATCATCGTGGATTTTCAAAATGAACAAGATATGATTGATTTTGGAGAAGAACTTGCTAAACACTTATTTCCTAATGCTGTGATTACATTAGAAGGAGATTTAGGTGTTGGTAAAACAACATTTACAAAAGGAATTGGAAAAGGTCTAGGTGTTAAAAAGATTATTAATTCACCAACTTTTACGATTGTGAAGGAATATCAGGGAAGATGGCCTTTATATCATTTTGATGCTTATCGTTTAGAAGGTGAAAATGAAGAATTAGGATTTGAAGAAATGTTTGAAAATGATGGTGTTTGTGTTATTGAATGGCCAATGTATATTCAAGATATATTACCTCAAGAAAGATTAGAAATACATATGACAAAAAATAGTGATCAGACACGTCGAATGACATTTGTACCTTATGGAGAAAAATATCAGCAATTATTGGAGGAGATGAAAATATGTTACAGCTTATAATGGATACATCGAATCAATATTTAATGGTTGCTTTATATGAAGATGATCAATGTTTGTCATCTCTTCAGGAAATGGGGTCTAAACGCCAATCAGAAAATGCAATTCCCTATCTTCAAAAATTATTAGAAAAACATCAAAAGGAATTACTGGATATTGATGAAATGGTCATTACATTAGGACCTGGTTCTTATACGGGAGAAAGAGTTGCTTTAACAATAGCGAAAACATTAAGTGTTATTTCTTCAGTACATATCAAAGCTATTTCTTCTTTAGCAGCTTATGCAGGTTTACAAAAATGTGTATCTGTGATTGATGCACGTAGTCAAAAAGTTTTTGTCTGTGCTTATGAAAATGGACAGGCAGTTATTCCAGAACAAATGATAGATATTCAACAGTTTCCACAATTTATGCAAGATTATAGTGATTTTCAAGTTGTTGGACAAAATGAAGTTGTGGGGTATGAACCTAATACGGTTGATTTGGCTAAAAATTTACATGAATTAGCCAAGCAGACATCAATAGTGCAAAATGTTGATGCTTTAGTACCACGCTATCTTAAAGATGTTGAGGCTAAAAAAATATGCTTATAGAAGCTTTGCAGTCAGAAGAAATTGAGACGCTCGTGCAGTTAGAACACACTTTAATGACATCACCTTGGTCAAAAGAAGATTTTGAATACGAATTGTTAGAAAATCCATTTGCACATATTTTTGTTTTAAAAAAGGAAATGGAAATCATTGGATATGTTGATTTTTGGGTGATGTATGAACAGGCACAAATTGCATCCATTGGGATAAAAAAAGAAGAACAATCTCAAGGTTATGGACAAAAGCTTTTAGAATTTGCTTTATCTTATGCCAGGGATGCAGGTGTAAACACGATGAGTTTAGAGGTACGAAAATCTAATCAAAAAGCGATTGCGCTTTATCAAAAAAATGGATTTGATATTCAATCCATACGTCGAGATTATTATCAGGATAATCATGAAGATGCTTATTTAATGACAAAAGAAATGGAGGGAAAAGCATGAGTCTTATTTTAGCAATTGAATCAAGTTGCGATGAAATGGCAGTGGCGATTTTAAAGGATAAACGTGAACTCTTATGCAATGTTGTCGCATCACAAATTGATACACATCGTATGTTTGGTGGAGTTGTTCCAGAAATTGCCAGTCGTATGCACGTTGAATGTGTATCGACTGTCTTAAAGACAGCCTTAAATGAAGCCCAAATCAATATGCAGGATATTGATGCCATTGCCGTTACCAAAGGGCCTGGACTGGTAGGATCTTTACATGTTGGGATGCAGGCTGCCAAAACACTGGCATTAGCTTATCATAAACCATTAATTGGTGTTCATCATATTGCTGGACATATTTATGCTAATGAACTTGTCGAAGACATTCAATATCCATGTTTGTGTCTAGTTGTCAGTGGTGGACATAGTGAACTTGTTTATATGAAACATGAATTTTCATTTGAAGTCATTGGTCAGACTTTAGATGATGCGATTGGAGAAGCTTACGATAAGGTTGGACGTGTATTGCATTTGCCTTATCCAGGAGGACCAGTTATTGATCGTATGGCCAAAGAAGGAAAACATACTTATGCTTTGCCATTACCCATGAATGATGAAAGCTATAATTTTTCTTTTAGTGGTTTAAAATCAGCAGTGATTAATCTTTGTCATAATGCATCACAACGTGGTGAAGAGATTATTCCTCAAGATTTAGCATGTTCTTTTCAGGAAGTTGCTGTTGATGTTCTGGTTTCTAAAACAATCAAAGCGGCTCAGGATTATCATGTTAAACAGATTATCGTGGCTGGGGGAGTCAGTGCAAATCAGGGATTAAGACAAGCACTGACAAAGCGTAGTGAGATACCTGTTTTATTTCCACCAATGCGCTATTGCACAGATAATGCAGCTATGATTGCTTCGGCAGCACGTGTGATGTTTGAACATCAGAAATTTTCATCACTTGACTTAATGGTCAAACCGTCATATGATTTAGAAGAGGAAAGTCTTGGTGAATCTTAATGGAAAAAAAACAGCATAAAATTTCAAAAGCAACAATGTCACGTTTTCCCGTTTATTTAAAGGCATTGCGTAATATGCAACATGAAGGGCAAAACAACTTTTTATCAAGTGAATTATCTGAAGCAACAGGAATCTTGGATACAACCATTCGTCGTGATTTTAGTTTTTTGACACACAAAGAAACATTAGGTAAACGTGGTATCGGATATGATACAAAGGAAATTATCAATATTCTTAATAATGTTCTTGGTTTAGGGTTAGATGAATCTATTATTTTGATTGGTGTTGGTAACTTAGGAAGTGCCATCTTAAAATATAATCGCTGGCAATATACAGTTGGAAAAATTGTGTGTGGTTATGATTTGGATCAAAATAAAGTTGGAGAACGCTTTGGGGTTAAACTTTATCATATTGATGATTTAGAAAAAACATTTCCTCAAGGCTGCAAGATTGCGATATTGGCTATTAGTGAAAATGTTCAGGAAACAGTCGATCGTTTAATGGATTTAGGCATTAAAGGAATTGTAGATTTTACGCATACACATTTTACAGTTCATAGTGATGTTGTTGTACAGACAGTCGATGTTGTTGTGGCTATTCAGGAATTGGTTTTAAAAATGCATGTCAATGATGAATAAAGTATTGAAATTTTGTGAGAAAGATGTTAATAATAGATGTACAGGTAATGATTTGAGAACGTATTATAGTGAAGTTTAATAGCGACTTTTGGATGGTGTAAGCAAAAGAAACTGTTATAATATGGAACACTCAATGAACCGGATAGGAGAAATGTAAGTAGACTATCCCGCTAAACAGCGTTATGGTAAGAGAGCATATTCATGATGAATATGAATGAGGATGGTACCGCGATATTATAGTCGTTCCTTTTAGGAACGGCTTTTTTTATAAAAAGGAGGAGAGAGAGTCATGTTTGAATTTATGACAGTCAGAGAATTGTATGAAATGGTTTTATCTGGGGAAGATTTTGAAACTGAAGGTTTAGAATATGTTGAATTAGATGGATGGGTACGTACAAATCGTGATAATGGAAAAGTTGGTTTTATTGCTTTAAACGATGGAACATATTTTAGAAACTGCCAGATTGTATATTTACAGGAAACTTTATCAAATTATGATGATATCAAACATATCAGTACGGGAAGTGCTATTCGTGTTTTAGGAAAATTAAAACTCACACCTGAAGCTAAACAGCCTTTTGAAATTGAAGCAACACAGGTTGTTGTAGAAGGTGCATGTGATGAAGATTTTCCACTTCAAAAGAAAAGACATTCTTTTGAATATATGAGAGAAATTCCTCATCTTCGTCCACGTGCTAATACATTTTATGCTATTTTTAGATTAAGAAGTGTTTTATCAATGGCTATTCATGAATTTTTCCAGTCACAAGGTTTTGTTTATGTGCATACACCAATTATTACAAGTAATGATGGTGAAGGTGCTGGAGAAATGTTTAGAGCAACAACTATTGATAATACTGAATTTGATAAAGATTTCTTTGGTAAAGAAGCATTTTTAACCGTAACAGGACAATTACATGTCGAAGCATTCTGTATGGCTTTTAGAGATGTTTATACATTTGGACCAGCTTTTAGAGCTGAAAATTCAAATACATCACGTCATGCCAGTGAATTCTGGATGATTGAACCAGAAATTGCTTTTGCTGATCTAGAAGATGATATGGATTTAATTGAAGATATGGTTAAATACTGTATTGACTATGTTTTAGAAAATGCACCTGAAGAAATGAAATTCTTTGAACAGATGATTGATAAAGAATGTATTCAAAGAATTACTCATGTCAGAAATAGTGAATTTAAACGTATGACATATACAGAAGCTATTGATATTTTAAAACAGGCCGATGTTAAGTTTGAAAATAAAGTTGAATGGGGTATGGATCTCAATAGTGAACATGAACGCTATATCTGTGAAAAAATTGTAGGTGGACCAGTGTTCTTAACAGATTATCCAAAAGAAATTAAAGCTTTCTATATGCGTTTAAATGATGATGGCAAGACTGTTGCAGCATGTGATTTGCTGGTGCCAGGAATTGGGGAATTAGTTGGTGGAAGTCAGCGTGAAGAAAGATATGAAGTTCTAGAAAAAATCATGGATGAAAAACAAATGTCTAAAGAAGGACTTCAATGGTATATGGATTTAAGAAGATTTGGTGGATGTAAACATGCTGGATTTGGACTAGGATTTGACCGTTTCTTAATGTATTTGACAGGTATGCAAAACATTAGAGATGTTGAACCATTCCCAAGAACACCAAGAAACTTAAAATTCTAAAATATAACGGGATTCCCGTTATATTTTTTCATATTCAATTATTTCAATTTGTAGTATAATAAAATTATGAGGTGAAAAGACAGTGAATGAAATCTTCTTTATCAATACCTTTTTTAATATTGTTTATCGTAATGAATCAGCATATATGCGTGATTTATTGATGTCATATGACTATATACAAAGTTTTGTTCAATGGCTTTGCCAACGCCATATTTCGTGTGATGTTTTATCTTCTATCACAAGGGATGATTATGCATTGTTGTCACGTTTTATGAAAGCTGAAGATGTGGATCATATTTTGCATAAGCCTTTTTCTAGTGAAATGGAAACAATGGCTCAAACATATCAGGAAGCGATTCACATTGTTTATGTGCCTGGATTTGATGAATCTTCTTTTCAAATGACATCTTTTCCTGAATACGAGAATATTTATTTCTATGCTATTTCAGAACATTTTCAACGTGATAATTTATCTTTCTTTGATCCTTTTCCAGCCTTTTTCTGTGCTTTAAATCATGCTGATATGTGGCCAGGATGTTTAATTTTTAAAGGACAACAGGCAGTATTTGCGCCGATACATAATCAAAAAGATTTCTTGCAGTTAACATCCTATATTGAAAATCATCTTTGCTTATTTGACGTTTATAATCAGTATCAGGATGATGCCTATTTCATTCAATTGAGTGATTTGCATCTCGGTAAAGATAAACGTCAAAAGGGGCTGGAGCATCTTTATGCTTCATTGGATGAACTGATTCCAAGATTACCTTCTTTATGGGCAGTTAATATTTTGATAACAGGTGATTTGATGGAATCTCCTAATCGTAAAAATATGTATTTAGCCAATGATTTTATGAATAGTCTTAAAAAGCGTTATAAGGCGAATGTGACTTTTATTTTAGGAAATCATGATGTGATTGTTCATGGCTTTAATTTTGCTAGAAATCAAAAAAGTAAAGTAATTGCTTATCTGTTAGGTGAAAATGTTAAAGTTTTAGAACAGGAAAAAATCGTTATTATTAAAATGGATACAACAAGTGAAGGAAACTTAGCGAGAGGAAAAGTAGGAAAAAGACAACTTGATGAAATAGATGATGAATTGTCAGCTATTGATCATTTAGAAGAATATACATTATTAGTGATGTTGCATCACCATGTTTATCCCATTAATAAAGCAGAGTTTATTAAAACCAAATGGCATGAAAAAACATTTATCAATCGTATTATAGAAACTTCAAAAGTTCTGGTTGATGCACCATTATTAATTGATTGGCTAAAAAAACGACATATTCATTATGTGTTTCATGGCCATAAGCATTTACCTTTTTTTAAAAAAGAAGATGATTGTTATTATATTGGAGCAGGAAGTGCTACGGGTGGCTTAAAAGAAAGTCGTAGCCGTTATATTTCCTATAATGTGATGAAATATAATATTCATGAACAGAAAATGAAAATCTGTATGATTTTTTATGATGATAAAGCTAAGGCTGAAAGACAAAGAGTAGAAGTTTATTTATTTGAGGGAGGAAATAATCATGAAATTAGTAGATTGCATGAAAGATGAAGAATTAGGAACAGCTATACTGTATAATTTTACAAAAGGGTATGGAAAACCTGTGCCATTAGAATTGTATGATGTTGTTTTACCACTTCTTTATCATGATTTTATAAGAGAACATGTTTTAACATATACGTCATTACAGGAGTGTATCTATCAATGTATACAAAATGAAAAACATTTTAAACAACATCTTTTAGAAAAAATTGAAGATGATAAAACAATGACATCTAAAGCTTTAGGTGTTGCGATGATTCAGCATATTTTAAAATTTGAAATTGTAGATACTGTGATGTGTGGGGTGGCTTTACCAACTGATATTTTAGATTTAAATGAAGCTATCTGGCTTGGAAAACTTTTCCAGGATGTTTCACTAGAAGATTTTATGACATTATTAAAACAGGAAGATACACATATTGTTGTTTTACAAAGTGCTTCTGTTGGAAAAGATGTTGATTTGTCAAAAATTGCTTCTTTAGGACAAGTGACCATGTATGAAGATACAAAACCTTCAGAAATTAAAGGTCGTATTTTAGGTGCTGATATTGTGATTACAAATAAAAATGAAATGACAAAGGAAGTGCTGGAAGGTTTAAAACATTTGAAATTAATCTGTTTATTTGCGACAGGAACGAATAATGTTGATTTAGAATATTGTCGTGATCATGGCATTAAGGTCGCTAATGTAAAAGATTATTCGACTAAGACAGTTGCTCAACATACGTTAGCTTTATTGATGCATTTGGTAGAAAAAAATGTGACATACGATCATTTTGTCAAATCAAAAGCATATTGTCAAAGTCAGCGTTTTAGTTATTTTGATGATGTTTTCCATGATGTTGCTTCTATGACTTGGGGAATTGTCGGATTAGGTCATATAGGTCGACAGGTCGCAGGTATCGCAAAGGCTATGGGTGCTAAAGTTCAATATTATTCGACAAGTGGTCAAAATGCAACCAGCGATTATCAGCAGGTTGACTTTGATACTTTGTTAAAGACATCAGATATTATTAGTATTCATGCACCATTAAATGAAAAGACACATTATTTATTTAATGAAGAAGCTTTAAGAAAAATGAAACCAACGGCATATCTCATCAATGTTGGACGTGGTGGCATTATAGAAGAAAAAGCTTTAGTGAAAGTCTTGAATGAAGGACATTTAGCGGGAGTTGGCTTAGATGTCTTTGAACATGAACCATTATTAGAAGATGATGTGCTTTATTCTATTCAAGATATGAATAAGGTTATCTTCACACCACATATTGCCTGGGGTTCTATTGAAGCAAGACAAAGATGCGTAGATGAAGTTTATGAAAATATACTTGCCTTCTTAAAAGGAGAAGAAAGAAATATTGTCAATAATGAATAAATCGTGTATGATAGAAAAAAATAAAAAAAGAAGGAGGAGTCTACGTCAGTAGCAAAGCATGTACGGTCTTATGATCGGAATTAACGCCTGTGGACTAGAAATGAGGATGAAGCAGGAAAATTTTGTTATATGTAGCATGATGTTATGGAACAAATTATTATTGCAATCATTATTATTGCACTCGGTTTTTATGTATTTAAGTTTTATCCTTTTGAAAAAGGAAATGTCATGAAATTAGTGATAGCAGCTATTTTTATTATCTTAACAGCTATCTGTAAAAGATTGGCTATTATGATTCCGTTATTTGGAGCTGAAAGTCTTAAAATTGGATTTGAATATATTCCCTTGATGTTAGCGGGGTATTTCTTATCACCAAGTTATGCCTTTATTGTTGGTTTGTGTAGCGATGTGATTGGTTTGATTTTAGTACCTACAGGATTTCCATTCTTTGGATTTACCTTAGGAACAATTCTTGTCAGTGTCATTCCGTCATTGATTCATGAACATTCAAAAAATATCAGCCCACAAAATGTTTTACGCATTGTGATTGGACTGATTTTGGTTTTAGGTATTGGGGCTTCCATTTATATTGGACAGCTTGATTCAGTGAATATTTCTGAAACAGTGTATCATCTTCAATCACAAGATAAAATCACACTGATTAGTATTTGTCTGTTGTTATCATTGATATTTATGATAGTGATTGCATTTTTAAAACGTAAAATTAATGCACAGGAAGCCAAAACCTTTTCAACATGGGTTTTATGTGTTGTCCTTACGGAATTGGTTGTCACTTTATGTTTAACACCATTATGGTTAGATATGATGTATCAGATTCCTTGGACAATCTCACTATGTATAAGAGTTGTTAAGGAATGTGCAGTTTTACCAATTGAAATTTTTATCGGTTATATTCTGATTCCTATTTTAAATAGAATATGGGTACGTTTAGAAAAATGACAACAAGAATTAAGATTCTTGTTGTTTTTTGATTTCATGCCCATCTTCATCAACTTCAATCACTTCAAAAAAGTATTCAAAGATACGCGTTAAAAGTTTTTTCATGATTCATCATTTCCTTTCAAGAAGAGTATATGTACAACAAAAAAAATCATGTTTGAAAAGTCAAAAAATGTAAACACTATGTAAGAGGTGATGAAAAATGGATCGTAAAGAATATGATCAGTTGGCTGAATCTTTGAAACCAACTGGACATAAGATGAAAAATGCGTTTTATGCATTTTTGTATGGAGGTGTCATTGGTGCTATTGCACAAGGTGTTTTAGAGTTTTTTATGAATGTTTATCATGTTAAACAAGAAGATGCAACACCTATGATGATTATTACATTAGTTTTTATAAGCTGTTTGTTAACGGGATTAGGTATTTATGATAAATTGGCTCAAAAGGCAGGAGCAGGGACATTTATTCCCATTACTGGTTTTGCTAATAGTATGACATCATGTGCTTTAGATAGTCAAAGTGAAGGATTGATTATGGGGATTGGCAGCAATATGTTTAAGCTAGGAGGAACTGTCATTACATATGGCATTGTCAGTTCAGCACTGCTGGGAGTGATTCGTTATGTCATTACACTTTTTGGGTAATTCGGTGACTTTAGAAAATGTTTATATTGCTTCTTCAGGGACAGTCTGTGGACCATTGGAATATTTAGGACCATTAGGAAGCTGTTTTGATAAAAGTTTGCAGGATTATCATTATGGTGAAAAATCATTTGAAAAAGCTGAACGTAAAATGTTGAGGGATGCCTTGGATATTTGTTTGAAAAGAGAAAAACTGAAATATAAAGATATTGATTTATATTTAGGAAGTGATTTGTTAAATCAGATTACATCTGTCAACTATCTGGCAAGAGAACTGCCTCAACCCTTTGTTGGATTATATGGCGCATGTTCAGGTTTTGCCCTGTCCATGGCGATGGCTGGCTTGTTGATAGATGCTGGCTATGTAGACAAAATTGTGACAATGGTATCAAGTCATAATGCAACAGCTGAAAGACAATACCGTTATCCTGTTGAATATGGTGTCCAAAAAAAAGACACAACAACCTTTACAGCGACCGGAGCTGTGTCCACTTTATTAACCAATCAGCCACAGTCTGTAAGAGTTGAAGCTATCACATTAGGACGTGTCATAGATTACTCGCAGAATGATGCTAATGATATGGGACGTGCCATGGCACCAGCGGCTTTTGATACTCTCATGAATCATTTTCAGGATTTAAAACGCACTTTTCATGATTATGATTTGGTTGTGACAGGGGATTTATCTATGTATGGTCATCAGATTTTAAAAGAAATGCTGCAACGTCATAAAATGGATGTTGTGCGATATAACGATTGTGGATGCATGTTATATGATTTATCTTCACAGCCTGTTTTTCAAGGTGGCAGTGGCTGTGCCTGTAGTGCTTTGGTGACAATGGGTTCATTATACCCACAACTTAAAGACAAAAAATTAAAACGTGTGCTAGTTGTTTCAACAGGAGCCTTATTATCACCAATGATGAGTGCGCAAAAAGAAAGTATTCCATGCATTGCTCATGCCATCAGTCTGGAGGCGATAGAATGAATTATATCATGGCTTTTTTGTTTAGTGGTTTTGTTTGTCTGATAGCTCAGCTTATTTATGATCATAGTCGTTTGACACCGGGTCATATTACCAGTTTATTTGTTGTTTTAGGTTCGTTTTTAGATCTTTTCCATATTTATGATCTTCTGGTTGATATTTTTCATGCAGGAGCATTAATACCTATTACCAGTTTTGGGCATTCTTTAATGCATGGAGCCATGGCAGCTACCAAAGAGTATGGTGTTTTTGGTATTGCAATGGGAATGTTTGATTTAACAGCTGCTGGAATTAGTGCAGCCATTCTCTTTGGATTCCTTGTGGCTATTCTTTTTAAACCGAAATCATGAATAATTCTTATGATTTGAAACATCGTATTTTAAATTTTAAAGGAAGACTGGTTCATCTTTATTTTTTAGCCAGTTTATCTAACGATGTTTTGATTTCACGACTGGTAGAAGGTATTGAAAATAGAGAAGGAAAAGATTTAGAAAACTGTATCAACATGGGAGATGTTGAAATCGTTTCTACAAATCAGATTCAAAAAATTCAAAGAGCTGTTCTTGGTGGTAATAGTGCTTTATTTGATGGTGAAATCACCTATTTAATGGATACTAAAAATTTTCCAAATCGTGCTATTCAAGAACCAGAAACAGAAAAAAGTGTCCGTGGAGCTAAGGATGGCTTTAATGAGTCTATCTTAAATAATACAGGGTTGATTCGTCGGCGTATGCGTTCACCTGAATTATGTTTTCATTTAACAACAATGGGAACACAAAATCCCATTGATATTGCCGTGGCTTATCTGGAAGATAAAGTTGATCGACATGTCTTACAACAACTTTTAACTCGTATTTCTCAAGTTCAAACTCAAGAATTTATCATGACTGATCGTGCTATTGAAGAAGTTTTATTGAATCAGGGATATAACCCTTTTCCTTTAGTGCGATATAGTGAAAGACCTGATATTGTCGCAACACATATTCAACATGGTTATATTGCGATTATATGTGATACATCTTCTTCTATAGTGATGTTGCCAACAACTCTTTTTGAAATCTTAGAACATGTTGAAGAACATCGTCAGACACCATTGATTGGGACATTTATACGATTCATACGTATGACTGCAGTCTTTTTATCTATATATCTTGTTCCTATTTTTGCTTTAAGTTCATCCTTTTTACAATGGGATTATTCCTTTTTTATACAGATTCTCATTATGGAATTATCTATTGAACTCTTACGTATTGCGACTGTTCATACGCCACAATCATTGTCTAATGCGATGGGATTGATTGCAGCTATCTTACTTGGAGAATTTGCTATTCAGCTTGGCTTTTTTTCAGAAGATATTTTGATGTTTTGTGCGATTGGAACCGTGGGTGGTTTTGCAACCCCTAATTATGAATTATCACTGACCAATAAATATATCAAAATCATGATGATTATCTCCGTTATGTTATTGAATATATATGGATTTATTCTATTTAATCTGATTTTTTGGATCAGTTTAGCCCGTATCAAAACCTTTGGTGTTTCTTATTTATATCCCTTGTATCCTTTCCATGGTAAAGAATTATTACGCTTTTTTATTAGACAACCTAAAAAAGATTAATATCTTCTTAATCATTTCTTAAAGAAGATATTTTTTTATTTTGATAAACTCTTACAGGGTGATCAAGATGACACATAGATTAATGAACGCTTTTTTGATTAGTATGCTGCCATTGTTTTTTATACAATATAATCCATTATATGAAATGGTTGTGATAGATTGGTTGAATCTTTTAGCGTGTATAGGTATTCTCTTTTATTTGATAGGTGTATGGTCTTATCTTTATCAAAGAAGACATGGCTGGTTTTATACATTTTTAGGTTCTTTTGTACTTGTTATCGCAAAGATGGGCTTATTGATTGTTTTTTTACAGGAAAAATATTTGATGAATGCTATGCTTTTTTATAATCTTTATGTTATATTTTCAATAGGATTGATGTTTTATGTCATTTGGTGCTATGTCGATGAGTCACAATGTTGAGATTTGTCAGATAATGGTATTTCATATCTTCTAAAATAATGTTAGAATAAGAAAGTAACGGGGAGAAGAGAATATGGAAGAAAAAAATTATCGTCATTATATACAGATTTTAAAAGAAGAACTGGTTCCTGCTATGGGATGTACAGAACCTATTGCTTTGGCTTATTGTGCAAGTAAATGTCGTGATGTTTTAGATGATGACATTGTAAAAGCTAAAGTCAAAGTGAGTGGGAATATTATTAAAAATGTTAAAAGTGTTGTTGTTCCTAATACTGGAGGTTTAAAAGGAATTCCTTCAAGTATTGGAGCTGGTGTAGTGGCAGGAATTACAGAAAATGTATTAGAAGTCATTGCGCATGTGACTGATCAGCAAAAAAAGGAAATGCAACAATGGTTGAATCGAACACCTATTGAAATTATACCTATAGAAAGTGAATATGCATTAGACATCTGTGTTGAATTAATTGGTCAAAATCATCGTGCAAAAGTACGTATTGCAGGTTTTCATACCAATATTGTGTATATTGAAAAAGATCAGGAAGTCCTTTTCCAGATGGGAGTCGTTGCTTCTACGGATCAGACTTTAACAGATCGCAGCTTATTGAATATTCGTGATATTTATGAGTTTGCCAAAAATGTAAAGATTGAAGAAGTGCAAGATATTTTACAGCGACAAATTGATTATAATTATGCTATTGCATGTGAAGGATTAAAAAATGACTGGGGTGCACATATTGGCCAGATTCTATTAAAGACATATGGTGATGATGTCAAAGTCAAAGCCAAGGCCTATGCAGCAGCTGGAAGTGATGCCAGAATGAGTGGCTGTGAAATGCCAGTCATTATTAATTCGGGAAGTGGTAATCAGGGAATGACAGCATCTTTACCAGTCATTGTATATGCCAAAGAATATCATAAAAGCCAAGAAGAACTTTATCGTGCATTGATTGTATCCAATTTATGTACAATTCATCAAAAAACTGGGATTGGAAGACTATCTGCCTATTGTGGCGCTGTCAGCGCTGGAATTGGAGCAGGATGTGGAATTGCCTATTTGCTTGGTGGTGACTATGAAGCTCTTTGTCATACAATGGTTAATGGATTAGCTATTGTATCAGGTATTATCTGTGATGGGGCGAAACCATCATGTGCTGGAAAGATTGCTGCCAGTGTGGATGCAGGAATATTAGGATACTATATGTATAAAAATGGCTGTGAATTTAAAGACGGTGAAGGTCTTGTTTTAAAAGGTGTAGAAAATACGATTCAAAATATTGGTCAACTATCAAGAGAAGGTATGAAAGAAACAGACAAAGAAATTATTAAATTGATGTGTCGATAAGAAGAAAATCCTTTGTAAAAAGGATTTTTACTTTATCAAAAAGTATGCTATAAGCAAATATTATGTTATAATCTTTATAAAGATAAAAAAGTGTGTCATAAAAAAATGCGTATATAAATAATAGGAGGAGCTATTATTATGATGAATTTTAGAAATTGATTTGATACGCATATTAAGAATTATTTTTGTCATCCTGACTGCTTTGCTAGTCTTTTGAATGGTCTTATGTTTCAAGGAAAGTGTGTCATTGATGATAGTCATGTGTAGATTGTATATATACAACATTCCTTCGTCAGCATGAAGTCATGTCTATAATGAAAGAATATTTGATGTTTATTGGTCTTGATGAAAAGTAGTTTTAAAACAAGAATAAAAGAGATTTGATCTATGGATTAAAGATATTCAATAGAAGAATGCCGATAGAAAAGAAATTGACTGTTAGTCATGAAGTTAAGAAAATGATGTAAAAGATGTTTTCTTTAAAAAACAACAATCTCATAGAAAAATATTTAGGTATTCTATATAGTCATGGCATTGGACTTTATGTTATAATACATAAGTTAGTGGAGGTGGAAGCATGGCATATGAAGTTGTTCTTGAAGATTTTCAGGGTCCATTAGATTTATTGTTGCATTTAATTAAAGAAAAGGAAATGGATTTGGAAACTTTGGAAGTCTCAGTTATTACTGATCAATATCTTGCTTATATTGATCAAATGGATGCTCAACAATTAGAAACAATGTCAGAATATTTAGTCATGGCAGCACAGTTAATTGAGATGAAAAGTAAAATGCTTTTACCAGCCCAAAAGGTTGAATTGGAAGATGATTATCAGGAAGATCCAAGAGAACAGTTAATCAAACGATTAATTGAATATAAAAAATATAAAGATGTCTTAGATGAATTTAAAGAAAAATATGAACAAAGACAATATATTCATACAAAAGCTCCTGCTTTTATGGATGAATATGTTATTGATACAACAGAAATGATTCCAGATAATTTGGAAGTCTATGATTTAATTAGAGCTATGCAAAAGATGTTTCAAAGAAAAGCATTATTAGCACCATTAGAATCTAAAATAGCACGTGTTGAGATTTCTATTGATGAACGTAGTGATCAGATTAGACAGTATTTTCGTATACATAAAAATCAAAGAGTCAAGTTAGAAGATTTGTTTGAGGAACCAACAAAAATCTTCTTTGTGATTACTTTTTTATCTGTTCTTGTTTTAGTCAATAAAAATGAACTGGTTATTGAACAGGATGGAAACTTTGAAGATATCTATTTAAAGGAGAGAACTTGATGGACAAAAATGAAATATTAAGTGTGATAGAAGGTATGTTGTTTTTATCAGGAGATGAAGGTTTAACAATCAAACAAATCTCTTCTGTTTTAAAATTAAGTAAAAAAGAAGCGACACAATATGTTGATGAACTGATTCAAATTGAAAATGATAAGACAATCAAAGGGTTTGAACTGGTTAATTTTGGTGGTGTCTATAAATTTGCCACACTTGCCAAACATCATGAATATTATCAAAGAATGATTGAACAAAGTGAAAATACATTGTCTAATGCAGCATTAGAAACTTTAGCAATCATTGCTTATAATCAACCTGTTACACGTGTACGTATTGAAGAAATACGTGGTGTTGGATGTGATGCGATGATTAGAAAACTAGCTGCGAAAGCTTTAATTAAAGAAGTTGGACGAGAAGATACACCGGGTAAACCCATCTTATATGGAGTGACAGATGAATTTATGGATGCATTTTCATTGACTTCCTTAGATGAATTGCCTGAATTAAAAGAAATGAAGGAAGATTTTGATCAGGAAGATATTTTTAATACGAAATATACAGAAGAATAATATTGTAGGGTAGGAAAATATCATGGCATATATTTATGCAATTTCAGATATTCATGGAAGATATGATTTATTAAAGAATGTTGTTGATGAATGGGTTCGTTTTGAAAATGGTGATCAATTGATTTTGGTTGGTGATTATATTGATGGTGATCGTCATGGAAATTCATATCTGACACTGCAATATATTTATCAGCTACAAGTTGCATATCCTCAACAGGTGATAGTTTTACAAGGAAACCATGAAGAATGGTTATTATCTTTTTTAGAAGATCGTGAAACTTATTTGGATACGCAAATAGATATGTCTATTTCAACGTTAGAAAGTTTTACAGGTGAAGATGAAATGACATCCATCTATCAACGAGCATCTGCTTATCATCAAGATCGTTTCTCTATAATAGAAGATATGTATCATCAATGTCGTGAACTGATATGTCAAAAACATGCTTCTGTTATGAACTGGTTAAAACATTTACCTTATTATTATGAAAATGATCATCAGATCTTTGTGCATGCTGGTATTGAAGTCATTGATTATCAACCAGAACTATGGAAACAGGTATCAACAGTCAATACCTATTTGATGAAATATCCTGCCTCGCAAGGACAGTTTTATAAAAAAGTCATTGCTGGACATATTGGTACACATCAAGTATCAGGTCAATCTGATTTTCATCAAATCTGTTGTTTAGGTGATTTTATATATTTAGATTCTTCTGTGATCACAACACAATTTTTAAATGTTTTACAATATGATTGTCAAACATGTCGTTATCAGGGATTGATCAAAAAAAATCAACAATGGCAAACATATGATATAGCTCATTTTAACAAGTGATAGGATATTCTATCACTTTTTATTGACTTGCAAGTTACTCTATGCTAACATTTGGATACTTCGGTTAGATAAGACTAACAAAAAAGGAGAGTATTCATGTTTGACAAGAGATTATTAAAAGAAATGCCAAATGCAAAATCATATATATGGAAACAGGTATTTTGTCAATGGATAGCTTTATTGATGAATATTGTGTTGACGTTATTGATATGTGTTTTGTTTATACAGTTGTTTGATCAACAACTTTCCATAGAAAAAGTTGTTTTGATTTTACTTGTTATGATTGTATCTTTGATGATACGAGCTTATGTTTTAAAAAAGGCAACTTATTATTCTTTTAAAGGAGCAAGTCTTGTGAAAAAGACTTTAAGACAGCGTCTTTTTGAAAAAGTTTTAAGTTTAGGAAGTCATTATCAAGATCATGTTAGAACAAGTGAATTGGTTCAATTATCAGTGGAAGGTATTAATCAGTTAGAAACTTATTTTTCATTATATTTACCACAATTGTTTTATAGTGTTTTAGCACCAGTCACATTATTTGTTTTGACAGCTTTCTTAGACTGGAAAAGCGCTTTGGTTTTATTTGTCTGTGTTCCATTGATTCCTGTTTCAATTATTTTCGTACAGAAGTTTGCCAAAAAACTGCTTTCTAAATATTGGAACAGCTATACAACACTAGGAGATAGTTTTTTAGAAAATCTTCAAGCACTCACAACATTAAAAATTTATCAAAGTGATGCTTATAAACAACAACAGATGAATCAGGAAGCAGAGAATTTTAGACGTATTACAATGCGTGTCTTGATTATGCAATTAAATAGTATCAGTATTATGGATGTTGTTGCCTATGGAGGGGCAGGATTAGGATGCTTTTTTGCGATTACACATTTTCAAAATCAGACTTTATCATTGTTTGGCGCATTGTTTATTGTTTTAATGTCTTTTGAGTTCTTTATTCCCTTAAGACAGTTAGGCTCTTTCTTTCATATTGCGATGAATGGTATTGCTGCGAGTGATAAAATCTTTAAAATCTTAGATTTGCCTGTATCATCAGATGGTCAATATGATTTAGATACTTCCTTTGATATCAGATTTGAACATGTTTCTTTTCAATATGATGACAAAAGACCTATTTTAAAGGATGTATCTTTACATATTCAGCCACATCAATTTATTGGTATTGTTGGAGAAAGTGGTTCAGGAAAAAGTACAATAGCCAAGTTAATGATGGGCTATCATCGTTGTTTAGAAGGATATCTTTATATGGGTGATCATCAACGTAGTGATATTCGTGATGAGAGTTTTATGGAACATGTGATGTATGTGACACATGATCCTATGATATTGAAAGGAACGGTTAGAGAAAATCTAAATATGTTTTCACAATATCGTGATGAACAGTTATGGGATGTATTAAAGCAAGTGCGTTTAGATGGCTTTTTCCATGAACAAATGGGATTGGATACGCCTTTATTAGAAAATGGAAGTAATTTATCTGGTGGACAAAAACAACGATTGAATCTTGCCAGAGCATTACTTAAAAACGTAGATGTCTATATTTTTGATGAAGCCACAAGTAATATTGATGTAGAGAGTGAAAACCATATTTTAAATGTCATTAAGACATTAACACAAACAAAAACGGTTATTTTCATTACCCATCGTTTACAAAGTGTGATTCATTGTGATGAGATTTATGTGATGCAACAAGGGGCTTTGGTAGAACAGGGAACACATCAAAAACTTATGCATCAAGAAGACATTTATCATCATATGTATCAAAGTCAGCAGGAATTGGAGGTGTATAGCCATGAATAATGTACAATTGATATGGAAAATGTTAAAACTTGTCAAACCATTAACACTTCCAATGTTAGGAGCTGTTTTGTTAGGTGTTTTAGGTTTTCTTTGTGCGATTGGTATTCCCGTTATAGCGGTGATGGCTATTTTACAGACAACGGGGATGTATGCACACTTTCCTCTTTCATGGATTTTAGGTATTTTGCTATGTTTGGCAATACTAAGAGGTGTCCTTCATTATGGTGAACAGGCATTGAATCACTATATTGCGTTTAAACTTCTAGCGATTATACGTGATCATGTATACACGGCATTAAGACGTCTGGCACCAGCCAAATTGGATGGTAAAGACAAAGGCAACTTAATTTCTATTATTACCAATGATATTGAGTTACTTGAAGTTTTCTATGCTCATACGATTTCACCAGTTTTGATTGCTTTTTTCACATCTTTGATTTTATTGAAATTTTTTGCTCATATACATATATTCGCTATGATGATTGCTTTGATTGCTTATTTGATGATGGCTATTGTGATTCCCTTTTATGTCAATCACAAAGGGCAGGAGATAGGGCAGAAGAATCGTGATGAAATTGGCAATATGAGCAGTTTCCTATTAGAAAGCTATCGTGGTTTATCAACACTTTTACAATATCATGCTGGTAACAAACGTCTTGAACAGATGAATGAGCGTAGTGATTGTATTGAGGATATGCAAGGACACATGAAAAATATTGAGGCTACGCAAATTGTATGTTCACAATTGCTGATATCTATCTCATCTTTCGTTATGTTTATCGTGATGTATATTTTCTATTTACAAAATCAAGTCAATGTTTATCATGTTATAACGGCAGTAGTACTGATGCTTTCAAGTTTTGGACCAGTGATGGCCTTGTCTAATCTGGCAAATAATTTACTTTCTACATTAAGCAGTGGTCGTCGTGTCATGGCCATTTTAGAAGAAAAGGAAGCTATCTGTGAAGTGACGGGACAGCCTCATATATCATTTGATGATATCCACGTTGATGATGTGACGTTTGCTTATCAACAAGATGATCCTATTTTACAGAATCTTCATCTTCATTTTGATAAAGGAAAAGTGACAGGTATTATTGGAAAGAGTGGTAGTGGAAAATCGACTTTATTAAAGTTACTTATGCGTTTCTATGATCCTCTTCGTGGTGTGATCCAAATAGGTCAAACACCTTTAACAGACATCAATACATCCAATATGCGTCATATGTTTGCTTATGTCACACAGGAAACTGTGTTATTCCATGATTCGATTGAAAATAATATTAAAATCGCAAAATTGGATGCTACAAGTGATGAGATTCAAGCCGCCTGTCAAAAAGCCAGTCTGCATGATTGGATTATGTCTTTACCTGAGGGTTATCAGACACCTGTTAGTGAACTGGGGTCATCATTATCAGGAGGAGAAAGACAAAGAATTTCACTAGCAAGAGCATTTCTTAGCCAGGCAGAATGTATTTTATTAGATGAACCAACAAGTAATTTAGATGTTTTAAATGAAGGGATTATTTTAAAAGCATTACAAAATGAAAAAGAGAGAACCATTATTCTTGTTTCTCATCGTGAATCGACAATGAAGATTGTTAATCAAACAATCAAAATGGATCAAGGCAGGGTCAGCTAATGAATATTGAAAAGAAACGACAAAGAGAAATGAAAGTTGTGGCTTTGATGATTCATTTATATTGTTTACATCATGATGATATAGATGAAAAGACTTTAGTCAATTATGCTTTGAAGCGTATTGAAAAATGTCCCATGATGAAAGATAAAACATTTTGTAGTCAATGTCATATTCATTGTTATGAAAAGAATATGCAAAAGCAAATCAAAAAAGTCATGCGTTATAGTGGACCGAGAATGATTTTTTATCATCCTCTATTGGCTTTACGTCATGCTTTAAAAATTTAGGAGGAAACGTATGCGTTATATTTATTTGATGATAGGAATGATTAGCTTTGGTCTAGGATTTATTGGGATTGTATTGCCTATATTACCAACAACACCCTTTCTTTTACTGGCTGGCTTTTGTTTTGCAAGAAGCTCTAAGCGTGTGCATAACTGGTTTGTATCTACAAAGGCTTATCAAAGACATTTAGAACCATTTGTTCAAAAAAGAGCAATGACTTTAAAAACAAAAATCTGTATTTTAAGTCTTGCCAGTTTCATGCTTGCTTTTCCATTGTTTTTGACAGACTTATGGTGGTTAAGAGTTTTTATTATTGGATTATATATTTTTAAATATTATTATTTCCTTTTTAAAATCAAAACAATCAAGTTAGAACACATATAAAAAACACATCCGAAGATGTGTTTTTTATATGGTTTAATCATCAATAACTGTTACGTTAGTAGCTTGAGGTCCTCTATCTCCTTCAACGATATCAAATTCAACAGTTTGACCTTCCTGTAAAGTTTTAAATCCTTCAGCGTTAATAGATGAGAAATGAACAAAGATATCTTTGTCATGCCCTTCCATAGTAATAAAACCATACCCTTTGTCAGATTTAAACCATTTCACTTTACCTGTACTCATTATGAAGTACCTCCTTAAAAGATTTCGCAAAAAACCAGTACTTCATTTTTAAACGACTAATAAATCTTTGCTTTGAAGAATAACTAATACTTTTAAAAATACGTGCTATGTTCCTTTGCTTTTTTATTATAACATAGAGTCGTTTATGGCACAAGTTCTTGTTGACAATAGAACAAAATAGGGTATCATTTGATTAGATAGAAAGGTGGATAATCATGTTAGAAAAATATGCTGAACTTATTATTAAACAAGGTGTGAATTTACAAAAAGGACAGGACTTATTCATTGAAGCGTCTATTGACAGTTATCAGCTTGTCCGTTTATTAACAAAAAAAGCTTATGAAGTGGGTGCAAAGGATGTGATTGTCAATTATCGTGATGAAGAAGTAACACGTTTAAGATATGAACATTGTGATCAAAAACATTTTGAAACAGTTCCACTTTATATTCAGGAAATGAGAAACCAATATGCGCTTCAACATGCAGCTTTGATTTCTATTGAATCATCTGATCCTGAATCATTGAAAGATATCGATCCATTAAAAATTCAAACTTGGAGTAAAGCGGTGCGTCAGGCTTGTCAGCCATTTTATGATGCATTAGATTTAGGAATTAATCGCTGGTGCATTGTGGGCGCTCCAAGTATTGGATGGGCAAATAAAGTCTTTCCAGAAATGAGTGACGGGGAAGCGGTTGATGCTTTATGGAAAGCTATTTTCAAGGTGACACGCTGTGATCAGGAAGATCCTATTGAAGCGTGGAATGAACATCGTCGTTCATTTGAAAGACGTGTTCGTATTTTAAATGAAAAGAAAATCAAATCCTTACATTATTCTAATAGTCTTGGAACAGATTTAACTATAGGTATGAATCCTCAATATTTATTTGCTGGAGGAGGAAGTTATACAACTGATGGGATTTATTCTTTCCCTAATATACCAACTGAAGAAATCTTTACTTCACCTGATTTCCATCAGGTCAATGGCGTTGTTTATAGCTCTATGCCTTTACATTATCAGGGACATATTGTTGATGAATTTAATATCACTTTTGAAAATGGACGTATTGTGGATTATCATGCTAAAGTGGGGCAGGATGTTTTAAAAAGCATTATTGAAACGGATGAAGGCAGTCATTATTTAGGTGAAGTGGCTTTCGTTCCTTATGATTCACCTATTCGTCAGTTAAATCTGATTTTCTATAATACATTATTTGATGAAAATGCATCTTGTCATTTGGCTATTGGTAAAGGTTTTGGTGAATGTATCAAAGATGGTCTTCAAATGAGTAAAGAGGAACTTTATCAACAGGGTATTAATGATTCTTTGACACATGTTGATTTTATGATGGGGACAAAAGATTTGTCTATTGAAGCCACTTTAGAAGATGGATCAACATTTATGATTTTTAAAGATGGAAACTTTGCATTTTAAAATTGACAAACGATAAGATTTTCATTAATATGATTTCTTAGAGACGTTAAGGAGGAAAATCATGTCAGAATTCAAAGAAGAAGTGCAAAAACGCAGAACTTTTGCGATCATTTCGCATCCAGATGCTGGAAAGACAACATTAACTGAAAAGTTTCTTCTTTATGGAGGAGCTATTCAGGAAGCTGGTATGGTCAAAGGAAAAAAGCAATCTAAACATGCTGTCAGTGACTGGATGGAAATTGAAAAACAAAGAGGAATTTCAGTCACATCCTCTGTATTACAATTTAATTATGATGGTTTTTGTATTAATATTTTGGATACACCAGGGCATCAGGACTTCTCAGAAGATACGTATCGTACATTAATGGCGGCAGATAGTGCTGTCATGGTTATTGATGGTTCAAAAGGGGTCGAAGATCAGACACGTAAGCTATTTAAAGTTTGTGCTATGCGTCATATTCCTATTTTTACTTTTATTAATAAAATGGATAGGGAAGCTAAAGATCCTTATGAATTAATGGAAGAAATTGAACGTGAATTGGGAGTCGAAACATGTGCTGTTAACTGGCCAATTGGTTGTGGTAAAGAATTTAAGGGCGTTTATGAACGTCAAAAAGAAGAAGTTATTCGCTTTATTCCAGTTCAGGGTGGTAAAAAAGAAGTGGATGTTGAAGTTTGTGATGCGCATGATGAACAGTTAAAACAACATCTTGGGGAAACTTTGTATCAACAATTACAAGATGATATTGAATTATTAGATGGGGCAGGGGCACAGTTTGATATTGAACGTGTCCACAAAGGTGAACTATCACCTGTCTGCTTTGGCTCAGCACTTACAAATTTTGGTGTTGAACCATTCTTGAAACATTTCTTGTCAATGTCAACATCACCATTGCCTCGTCAAAGCAATATAGGTGAAATAGATCCATTTTCTGAAGATTTTAGTGCTTTTGTCTTTAAGATTCAGGCCAATATGAATAAAGCACATCGTGACCGTATGGCCTTTATGCGTGTTTGTTCAGGAAAGTTTACAAAAGGTATGGAAGTCTTCCACTATCAGGGTAATAAAAAGATTAAGCTAAATCAGTCTAAACAACTGATGGCTGAAAATCGTGAAGAAATCGAAGAAGCTTATTCAGGAGATATTATTGGTGTTTTTGATCCAGGTATTTTTTCGATTGGTGATACATTATGCACGGCTAAAAATAAATTTGCCTATGAAGGTATTCCGACTTTTGCGCCAGAACATTTTTCAACAATCAGAAATAAAGATACAATGAAACGTAAACAGTTTGTTAAAGGTGTAGAACAGATTGCTCAAGAGGGAGCTATTCAGATTTTTACTGAGCTTGGTGGCGGTATGGAAGAAATTATCGTTGGAGTTGTTGGAGTCTTACAGTTTGAGGTTTTAACATATCGTTTAAAAAATGAATACAATGTTGATATTGTCAGTACCCCTCTTCCATATCAATATATTCGTTGGATTAAAAATGATCAGGTTGATTTTAAGAAATTGAATCTTTCATCAGATACAAAGAAAGTTCAAGATTTAAAAGGACAATATTTATTACTGTTCTCTAATGAATGGGGTGTTCGTTGGGCAACAGATAAAAATCCTGATCTTGTTTTAGCAGAATTTTCACAAAACTAAATGATACTCACATGGGTATCATTTTTCTTTTTTAGCCATATGAAAAGTGATAGAATATCTTTAAGGAGGTGTCACCTGTGGCTAATGAAGGAAAACGCTGTTATTGTCGCTGTGTTCAGGACATGCGTATGCAAATTGGTAAAGAAGAACTGATTATTTTTAAAAAAGGTCAAGTTTATTTATGTCTGATTCGTACAGGTGACATGGAAGTTTCTTTTTATAAAATTTATGGAGAAGAGTTTTCTTTAAGTTGCAGTGAAGCTGAATTTAAAGAGTATTTTCAATTAGTAAAACATGCTCAATCTTATGAGAAATCATGATGTTTCTTTGTTTTTTATAAAAAATATGTTATGATGTCGTAGAAAGGGTGATTGTATTGACAAAAAAGACTTTTGAAATCTCTCATATTCAATCGGTTGAAGAATTGAATCATTTAAGTTTGAAATTAAATGAAAAAGAACAAGTTTCGCATATTAAGGTTAATAAAGATAGTATTGTTTTTCATTGTCTTGATATTGATGCTTTATTAAGTCTTATTCAAAGTATAAATAAAGATTTGGTTGTCAAAGAGGTCATTGATGGTAAAAAACGTGAATATGATTTTGCGAAAAAGAAAGATCGTCAATATTATTTCATGTTTAAAAATATGATTACAGAAGATGATATTTATGTTTTGGTTGAAAGAATAGAAAAAGATCATAGATATCAAAATGTACGTTATGATGCACAAAACAAGCTGTTATTACTGACATCTAATCAACGTGATGTTTTAAGTTTATTAAGAAAAGAATTGTTTAAGATCAATCCTTCTGTGGAAATCATTGAACATCATCGTCCTATTCGTTCACAGGATGTCTTTAATGAAAAATATTTGCATACATATATTCGTGTGGGAATATTATTGGTTGTGATTGCTTTGGCTTTGGTAACATCTAAAGATCATACATGGATGACACCTGTTTTATGGTTGGTGACAGTCATTTTATTAGGAACACCTTTATTAAAAAAAGCTTGGGGAGATATTTTATCTAAGAAGTTTTTGAGTGAATCTCTTATCATATTTATAGCGATGGTTTTTGGAATTGTTTCAGGAGCTTACATTGAAACATGTTTTGCTTTGATTCTTTATGAACTGTCGACACCATTTTTAAATAAAGTTCTAGAACGTTCTTTACTTAAAATTGATAACGCTGTGGAAATGCCTGAAACAGGAATCAAATGGAAAGATGATACAGAAGAAAAAGTTTCTTTATATGATGTAGAAATTGGTGATATTCTGGTGGTTAAACCAGGAGAAACTGTTTCTATTCCAGGGACTATTCATAAAGGTGTTTCAGCAATGAGCACTTATTCTAATACCAGTACATATGAACCTGTTGTTGTGAAAGAAGGAAGTCATGTGCGTAGTGGTGATGTCAATGTTGGTGATATGCCTATTTATGTGCAGGTTGATGAAACTTATGAAAGTTCTAACTACATGAATTTAATGAATATTGCCAGTGTAGCACCAGTCTATGAATCAAAAGTAGAAAAATATACAAAACGTTTAGCACAATTTTATACACCTGTTATGACTGTTTTAGGACTTCTTTTAGGTATTGTTTTACCACTTGTTAATTTTGAAGATTATGGAGCATATATTCATGTTGGAGCCATCTTCCTTGTTATATCTGGCGCTTTATCAAGTGATCAGGCAACATCTTTAGGGATGTTGGCAGGATTTGCGAAAGCATTTCAAAATGGAATTATTGTTGAATCATCAATGGGGCTAGATTCAGTGAATGCAGCTCAGACTATTGTTTATGACCGTTTTGATGGGGTAGAGGTCACAAATGAGGAATTAAATCTGTTTAAAAAGCTATCTCATATGGGAAGAACATTAGTTATTTATAATGATGGTCCAGTGGCATTAGAAGATGATCAATATATGATTTATAACAATCTGACAAATGAAGAAAAAATGGAAAAAATGGATTCTTTAACAGGACCAATTGTATATATTGGTGATACTTTTAAGGATATTGAACTTTTACAGAAGAGTTATGTCGGTATTTCTCGTGGTGGACTTGCTGATCCAAAAGTTGTAGAAAATAGTGATATTGTATTGATTGATGCCAATTTAAATAGAGTTTATGAAACTTTTGTTATTGCACGTCATATGCGTACAATTGCAGTTATGAATAATATTTTAACTGTTGTTGTTAAGATAGCAATGTTAATTGTCGCATTAAGCTGGACAGCTATTCCTTTATGGATTATTGTCTTGATTGAGATTTTATTAAAAGCTTTTGTAATGAGAAATTCAACATGTATTTTATAGAGTAGAATAATCTACTCTTTTTTTGGAGGTGGAGAAATGAAGATTGTGATTGCGCCTGATTCTTTTAAGGAAAGTATGAGTGCTTTAGAAGCCAGTATGCAAATCAAACAGGCTATTCAAGATTATGATGATGCGATTGTCACACAATGTCTACCACTGGCAGATGGTGGAGAAGGAACGCTAGAAACATTGATTCATTCTATGAATGGACGTATTTACGAATATGAAGTGACAGGTGTTTGTTTTGAAAAGCGAAAAGCGCCATTAGGAATTGTTGGAGATTTGGCTATTATAGAATGTGCTCAGGTTTGCGGATTAGAACTTTTAGATGAAAAAGATAAAAACCCATATTTGACCACAACATATGGATTAGGAGAATTGATTTTAAAGGCTCTAGAGTTTCCTATATCACGTATCATGATTTGTTTAGGAGGCAGTGCAACAAATGATGGAGGCATTGGTATGTTAGCGGCTTTAGGTGTATCTTTTTTCAATGACCAGCATCTCACGGTCCCATTGACAATGGCTGGACTTGAAGAGATTGTTTCTATGGATTGGAGTCATTTCCAAAAACGACTCAAAGATATTGAAATCATAGGTGTTTGTGATGTTTCCAATCCTTTATGTGGACAACAGGGTGCAACATATGTTTATGGTCCGCAAAAAGGATTAGCTCCTCATGATTGTCAAAAAATCGATCAGGCCATGAAACATTATAGTGATCTTATTGAAAAGCAGCTAGGTGTGTCATTTCATAACGAACCAGGAGCAGGAGCAGCAGGAGGACTCGGTTATGCATTGTTGTTGTGTCAGGGACATTTAAAACGTGGTTTTGATATTGTTAGTGAAATGGTCGGTTTAGAATCAGCTATTGCCTCATGTGATTGTGTGATTGTAGGTGAAGGCAAGATGGATTATCAGACACAATATGGAAAAACACCATATGGTGTTTTACAGCTGGCTCAAAAATATCATAAAAATGTTTATGCTTTTTGTGGTCGTGTGGAAGACTTGGATGTATTAAAGACGTTAGGTTTTCAAAATGTCTGGAGCATAACACCATCATCCATGCCATTATCACAAGCTCTTCAAAAAGGCAAAGAGAATTTAAGAAACTGTGTTTATGATCATATGGAGGAAATGATTCATGGAATATAAAGTCGAAACGTCAACGACATTACTACCGTTTTTATTAGAACAAACATCTAAGAAACGTTCTGAACTAAAAAATCTTCTCAAATTTCAATGTATTTATGTAGATGGACATATTCAGACGCATTATGCATATCCTTTAAAGAAGGGGCAAATTGTTTCTATTGAAAAAAAGAAAGATGCTTTGCCTTTTCCTATTCTTTATGAAGATAAAGAATTGATTGTTATTGATAAACCATGTGGTTTATTAAGTGAAGCGACAACCAAAGAAAGTCAAAAGACAGCCTATGCTATTGTGAAAAAGTATTTAACATCAAAAAATGAAAATATCTTTTTGGTTCATCGCTTAGATCAATATACTTCTGGGATTTTGATGTTTGTCAAATCAAAAAAGCTATATGATATTTTAACTCATCATTGGAATCAATATGTTAAAACAAGAGGTTATATTGCGATTGTGGAAGGAAAAATGTCAAAACCATCAGGAACTATAGATAATTATCTGGCAGAATCGAAAACTCAAAATGTTTATATAACAAGCAAACAGAATGGAAAAAGAGCCATTACACATTATCGTGTGATTCGCTCTTGTCCAAAATGGAGTATGCTGGAAGTTTATTTGGATACAGGACGTAAAAATCAGATACGTGTCCATCTTTCTTCATTACATCATCCTATTGTGGGTGATGACAAATATCATTCTACTTCAAATCCTTTAAAAAGACTGGGATTGCATGCGCATGAATTTATGTTTATTCATCCTTTGACTAAAAAGGAAATGCGTTTTGTATCACCAACACCACAAAGTTTTGAAAAACTATTCAAAAAACGATAAACTCAACAATATTATTAAGAAAAAGATTGACATATCATCAAAAATCTATTATGATATGACAGTAAATGAAAAGTAGTGGAAAGAAGAAGTGCCTACTTCTCGCCTGAGTGTTTATGATGCTAGGCTTATGTCACTAAGATGAATATCTTAATGTCAATGTGTGGGTGCTTTATGTGCTCACTTTTTGTTTAAACTACACAATTTATAGGAGGTGGCTATTATTAGCAAGTATAACAATCAATCAAATGACGATTTAGTGAATGAAAAGATTCGTTTCAAAGAAGTTCTAGTGATTGATCAAAATGGAGACCAGTTAGGTGTCATGTCACGTAATCAGGCTATTAACACAGCATATGATGAAGATTTAGACTTAGTGTGTGTTGCACCAAAAGCCAAAACACCAGTATGTCGTATTATGGATTATGGAAAATATCGTTTTGAACAACAAAAGAAACAAAAAGAAATGAAGAAGAATTCTAAAACTGTTTCTTTAAAAGAAACGCAATTATCACCAACGATTGATGTTCATGACAAAAATGTCAAATTAAAAAGAACATTGAAATGGCTAGAAGCTGGTGATAAAGTTAAAATTGCGGTTCGCTTTAGAGGTAGACAGCTCGCTCATATTGATATTGGTCAAAAAATACTAGATGATTTCGTCGCTGAATGTGCAGATTATTGTGTGATTGAAAAACCTGCCAAATTAGAAGGACGAACATTAACTGCTATATTAGCACCAAAGAAAAAATAACAGGAGGATATTATTATGCCAAAAATGAAATCTCATAGTGGACTTAAAAAACGTTTAAAAAGAACTGGTTCAGGAAAATATAAACGTGGACATGCGTATGTTTCACATTTATCTCATAACAAGACTCATAAACAAAAGAAACATTTAGCAAAAGCAACTTTAGTACACCCTTCAGATATGAAACGTATTAAATCTAGATTACAAGGGTAATGAATAGGAGGATAAAAAATGGCAAGAGTTAAAGGTGGATATACAACTAGACGTAGAAGAAAGAAAGTCTTAAAATTAGCCAAAGGATATTTTGGTTCTAAACATGCGTTATATAAAACAGCTCATGAACAAGTCATGAACTCTTTAGAATATGCATATAGAGATAGAAGAAATTTAAAACGTGAAATGAGAAAATTATGGATTGCACGTATTAATGCAGCTGCAAGAATGAATGATATTTCTTATTCAAAATTAATGCATGGTTTAAAATTAGCTAATGTAGAAATTAACAGAAAAATGTTATCTGAAATCGCAATTGCAGATCCTCAAGGATTTACTGCTATTGTAGATACAGCAAAAAAAGCTTTAGCAAAATAAAGAGGGATTTTCCCTCTTTTTGTTTTTTTGGAGAAAAAATGGGAATAATTTTTAGGACTCTTGTGATGATATAAAAATAAGGTATAATAGAAAACAGGAGGTTGAAAAAATGGCTGATTTAGAAATGTTGAAACAGTTCAGTTTAGCCAATGGTATTTCTGGCTATGAAAAACATATAACAAGATTAATGAAAACATATTTAGAAGAATATGCAGATGAAATACAATATGATGGGTTAGGAAGTTTAATAGCGATTCAAAATGGAGAGAGCCCATTTAAGGTTTTATTAACAGCTCATGTTGATGAAATAGGATTTTTAGTTAAAAATATAGATGAACATGGATTTATACAGGTTCAGCCTGTAGGAGGATGGAATCCACGTCATTTACCATCATCTTTAATGAATATTGAAACACGTGATGGTCAAAACATAAAAGGTGTCATGGCTCTTAAACAACAGACACCTAAAGAAAAGGTGCTTACTGTAGATGACTTATATTTGGATGTAGGAGCTTTTTCTAAACAGGATGTTTTAGATATGGGAATTGGTAAAGGTGATCCTGTAACGCCTGTATCTGATTTTATCATGATGCAAAATGAAAAATGTGTACTTTCCAAAGCATGGGATGATCGCATTGGAGTCGCAGTCATGGTAGAAGTTATGAAACGTTTGCATCATGAAAAGATTTATCCCACTCTTTATGTAGCAGGAACAGTACAGGAGGAAGTGGGATTACGTGGTGCTAAAACAGTGGCACAAATGGTTCAACCGGATTTGGCTTTAGCCATTGATGTGACTTTTTCGTATGATCTTCCTGGCGGGGAACAGGGCGATGTCAGATTGGGAAATGGTGTCGCATTATGTGTGATGGATGGCAGTGTGATTGGTCATACTGGTTTATTAAAACAATTAGAAAATATTTGTCGAAATCACCATATTGCTTATCAGCTTGATATGGATTTGGCAGGTGGAACAGATTCAGGAGAGTTAAGTAAAGTGGGACAGGGTGTCATGAATTTAACTATTTCTATCCCGACACGTTATATGCACTCTCATTATACGATGATTCATCTTGATGATTTTGAAGCGACTGTTGATATGCTGGTTGCTTTCTTAAAGGAATTTGACGAAGACATGTATATGTCTATGGTAGAGGATAAACGCTAATGGGTGCTCTTGTATTAGAAGGAGGAACTTTTCGTCCTATTTTTTCTAGTGGTGTGATGGATGCATTGAATGATTATGGTGTTGATTTTCCTTATGTTATTGGAGTATCAGCAGGTATTACAGATGGTTTTTCTTATGTATCTAAGCAGCCAAAACGTAATTATGATATTTTAATGAATCATCGTCATGATAAAAGATATGTGGGACTTCGTAACTATTTGCATGATCGTAGTTTATTTGGATTAAAGTATGCTTATGAAACGATTCCTAACGAAATCTATCCTTTTGATTGGGATACATTTTTAAATAATCCAGCTCAAGTGAAAGTTGGTGTGACCAATGTGGAAACAGGTCAATGTGAATATTTGGATGGAAAACAATTAGATGAAAAATGTACAATGTTGAAAGCAACTTGTGCCATTCCTTTTGCTTTTCCAGTTATTTCTTTAAATGGTAAGAAATATTATGATGGAGGAATCTGTGATCCTATTCCAGTTAAAAAAGCTATGGAGGATGGACATCAGAAACTATTGATTGTCCTAACGCGACCTAAAGGATATCAAAAAACACTATCAAAGGCTAATGTTGTTGCGAGTCGTTTATTAAAGAAAAAATATCCTCAATTAGTACAACCCTTATTAACAAGACATCTTTTATATAATGAAACATTGGCTTATTGTGAACAGTTAGAACAACAGGGACAGGCGATTATTTTAAGACCAAGTGAAGAACTTCAAATTGATTCTTTTGAAAAAGATTTACAGAAGATTGATCGTATTTATCAATATGGCTATCAATTAGCTTTAGAACATATGGAAGAAATCAAGAAACTCCTTGAATAGACATTATTTTGACATTTTCACACATTTTTAAAATAATGTTAAGGTATTTATATATTATATTAAAAATATAAAAAGAAATCATCTGATGATGGAAAGGAAAGATAAATGATGAAACATATGAATAAAAATAAGCTATTTAAAATCTTTGTTGTGTTATTATTGATTGTATCATTAGGATGTAATGGATTTTTGATGTATAAAGTCTTAGGGAATCAGGGAAGTGGTCATTCTGCTTCTTCATCTAATGCGACTGTTCAAACAGTTAATTATGATGTGCAATCTGATTTAACAGATGTTATTGAAAGTGCCAAGGAATCCGCTGTTGGTGTTGCAGTTTATCAAAATAACCAACTTGCTGGTAGTGGTAGTGGTGTCATCTACAAAGTAGATGGAAAAACAGTATATGTCATTACAAATCACCATGTTATTGAAAATGCTCAATCTATTGAAGTCATCTATTCTAATGGTGAATCAGTGAGAGCTGAATGTTTAGGTAGTGATGAGTATGGTGATATTGCTGTTTTGAAAATGACAGTTAATTTTGATGTATCAGCCTATAAAGTTGGAGATTCTGATTTATTAGAAGCAGGAGAACCTGTTCTTGCTGTGGGAAGTCCATTAGGTATTGAATATGCGGGAACAGTTACTCAAGGGATTGTATCTGCTCCATCAAGAACAGTATCTGTTGATTTGAATGATGATGGTAGAGAAGACTGGGATATGAATGTTATTCAGACTGATGCAGCGATCAATCCAGGAAATAGTGGTGGAGCATTAGTCAATGCTGCTGGAGAATTGGTTGGTATTACATCTATGAAATTACTTTCTGAAGAAGTTGAAGGTATGGGCTTTGCTATTCCAATTAATGATGCTGTTAAATTAGTTGAAGAAATTATTAAAACAGGTAAAGTGAATCGTCCAACTATTGGGATTTCAGCTGTATCGTTAGATAGTTATTCTTCATATGAACTTTATATGTATCGTATTCAAACAAATTTAAATAAAGGAATCTATGTTGCTGATGTACAAAGTCAATCACCAGCGAGTCAAGCAGGTATTCAAGTAGGAGATGTCATTACACAAATTGAAGGTAAAGATATTGAATCATATAAGGATTTCTTGACGGAACTTTATTCTAAAAATCCTGGTGATACGATAAAATTAACAATTAATCGTAATGGTTCGACATCTTCAGTCAATGTCACTTTAGGTTCTTCATAAGGAAAGCGAAAAGGTCTTTCCTTTTTTTTGTAAAAAATATATAATGGGTGTTGGTGATGGTATGAATAATGAAGTCAAAAAACAACTTACTTTATCATTAATTTTACTCGCTCTTTTAATCGCAACACTGTTTTTCTGGTATCCTAATTTTATGTTTCATACATATGTAGAAAGATTAGATTATCAGTATTGTTTGCGTGGTGAAAATGATGAATTTGTTGTTGATGGATATCAATTTTATCAAGATGGTCAAACACAGGGATATGGTCATGCACGCATTACGCCTTTAAAATCGCAAGTTTTTAAAAAGAATGATGAAGTAACCTTGACTTTGATTTTATCCCAGGAACATCAGTTATCTCAGAAAATTAAGATTCAAAATGATGATCAGGTCGTGACATTAGATGAACAAGAAAGTGAAGATGTCTTTTTAGAAGAAGATATTCAAAATGCAAAACTGCAAATATCAGTCAATCGTCAAAACAAAACGACTTATGATCAGACAATAGAATTAAAAAATCAAGATATGTTGACATATACTTCAGCAAATAAAGATTATACATTAACCAATGTATATGTGACTGAAAATTGGTTAAAAACAGGAGTTTTTTCAAGTAAAGATCAGGATCTTGCTAAAGAATATCCTTATATGATTATTAATTATATGTATTCTCATGAACAGAATCATGAAGTGAATATTAATGATTATGAAAGATTTGTTTATTTAAAAGGAAAAACAGAAGATTTTTTAAATGATCAGATGGAAGAAATTGGATATTATGATGGTCAAGGATCATTATTTGATATGCAGTTATGTTGTGTAATAACATTAATGAAAAGTGAAGATGATTTGCATCCTTATACTTTTACATTACCTTTAAGTCCTATTCAAAAAGGAGAATAACTATGACACCAGGAAAAAAAGATAAAATGACATTATATATGTTGAGAAATGCTTTATCTACTTTGGTTATTGCTTTTATATCTTTTATGATATCATTGATATCATATTATGAATGTTCATTTTTTGAAGCTATTCAACGATTATTTTTAGTCAATATTTATACAACATTATATTTTTTATTGTTATGGTTATTGGATTATATGATTTTTGAAATATCAAAAATCATATTTGATACTTATGAAAATATTCTGACATATAAATTTATTCTTGTTTTATGCTTGATTGCGATTATTTTGTTCTTTGTTCCAATGTTGGATTTATTTCAATGGAATTTTATTTTCTTATGTCTGTTTATTGCATTAAGACAAGTGAAACAATTATATATTCATAAAAAAAGACCATCAAATGGTCTATAAAAGAGCACTCAGGCTTTGTAAAAAATGTTGTTTAGAAGTCTGATCCAAAGAATTATAGTATTCTTCAAAAAGAACACCTAAACCAACAAGAATTGTTTCTTCTTGAGAAGCAATACCTTCATCAATCGTTTCTTGGAGTTGTGCTGGAGAAAATCCTTTGAGATTCATTAAAAGTGCTTCACGCATTTTATCAGTCCTTTCTTATATAATATGGGATAAATATTTTGATTTATACAGGGAGTTTTATGAAAGAGTATCAAATCTTATTAAATGGTGAAACGATAACATATCAGTTAACATATAAGTATATGAAAAATATACGTATGCGTGTTAAAGGTGGAATGTTATTTGTCAGTGCACCTTATGGAACACCATTAGAATATATTGAAAAAACAATACAGACTTATCAAAAACGCATACTGAAACAAATCAATGCTTATCAGCCTTATGCTCAATATTGTGATCATGGATATGTCTTGATTTTTAATCAGCGATATCGTATTGTTTTACATGATATAGGAATAAAAAAATGTCAATTTCATCATCGGGATATTTATGTTTATCATCGTGATATACAAACATGTATTGAAAAAATGTGTCGTCAAATATTACATGATTACATTGAAGAGAAAATCATTGCTTATTTAGCTTATGATTTTGATTTAGATATGCCTTTGATTGAGATTAAAAAATATAAGAGTCGATGGGGAAGCTGTTATTATCGTGATCATCGTGTTTCTTTTCATTTAGGACTTATTCATTTGGAAAAAGAACTTATTGATTATGTCATTCTTCATGAACTCGTACACTTTTTACAGCCTAATCACTCTGCTTTGTTTTATCAGGAAATAGCTCAAAGAATGCCTTGTTATAAGGAAATTCAAAAACGTTTAAAGGAGAAGCATACATGATTACATCTATACAAAATGAAACAATAAAAAAAATCATGAAATTGAAACAAAAGAAATACCGTGATTTAGAAGATCAATTTTTAATTGAAGGGTATCATTTGGTTGAAGAAGCTAAAAAAGCCAATTGTATTGAAACAATTATTACAACGCTTCATGAAACATTTGAAGAACCAACGATTTATGTATCTTCCAATGTCATGGAAAAGCTCGCTTTTACAAAGACACCACAACCTATTATGGCCATCTGTCATAAACCACATCATCGTCTTTTCAATACCAATCATCAGCGTTATCTGTTATTGGATAATATTCAAGATCCTGGTAATTTAGGAACAATTATCAGAACAGCATTAGCACTGGGCTATGATCAAATTATCATGTCCTATAATAGTGTGGATTTATATAATGATAAAGTCATTCGTGCAACACAGGGAGCACTTTTTCAAATGTCCATCTGTCAAATGGATTTGATAGAAGCTATCACGTCACTCCAACAAAATGATGTCAGAGTTTATGGAACATCATTACATCAGGCACAACCTATTCATCACTATCAGCCACAAGACAAAATGGCTTTTGTGTTAGGTAATGAAGGACAGGGTGTTTCCCAAGCTGTTTTAGATGCATGTGATGCTCACTTATATATTCCTATTCAAGCCATCGAATCTTTAAATGTTGCGATTGCTGGAGCTATTGTTATGTATCATTTTCCTAAAATTTAAGAAAAGATTTGCAAAATAATAAACATATGATATAATATTCTGTGTTTAGAATCGATGAAAAGGAGTAGTAGTTGTTGATACTTTTTAGAGAGTCTATGGGTGGTGGAAATAGACAGGTTAGACAATGAACTCGCCTTGGAGATACAAAGATGAAAAGAGTAGTCTTTGTCGTTAACTGCGTTAAAGTTTTGAGAGCATATATGGATTCCATATATGAACTAAGGTGGTATCGCGATCAAGTCGTCCTTAGAAGGACGGCTTTTTATATTATAAGGAGGGATAAATGATGCCATTTGATCATCAAGCCATTGAAAAGAAGTGGCAAAAATATTGGGATGAACATCAGACTTTCTATACTGATGTTTGGGATTTTTCAAAACCTAAATACTATGCTTTAGATATGTTTCCATATCCATCAGGACAAGGATTACATGTTGGACATCCTGAAGGATATACAGCAACAGATATTATGTCACGTATGAAAAGAATGCAGGGATATAATGTTTTACATCCAATGGGATTTGATGCTTTTGGATTACCAGCTGAACAATATGCGATTAAAACAGGAAATCACCCTGAAGGATTTACACGTCATAATATTGAAACTTTTACACATCAGTTAAAGATGTTAGGTTTTTCATTTGATTGGGATAAATGTATTTCTACTTGCGATCCTGATTATTATCATTGGACACAATGGATTTTTAAACAACTTTATGAAGATGGTTTAGCTAAAAATGTGGATATTCCAGTAAACTGGTGTGAAGAATTAGGAACTGTTTTAGCTAATGATGAAATCATTGATGGAAAAAGTGAACGTGGGGGATACCCAGTTATTAGAAAGAATATGAAACAGTGGGTTATTGATATTCCTGCTTATGCTGAAAAATTATTGGCTGGTTTAGAGGATGTTGATTGGCCTGAATCTACCAAAGAAATTCAAAGAAACTGGATTGGAAAATCTATTGGTGCTCATGTGCATTTTCAAGTTGATGGACATGATGAACAGTTTACTGTGTTTACAACACGTTGTGATACGCTTTTTGGCGCAACTTATTGTGTGTTAGCTCCTGAACATGAATTGGTAGCTAAGATTACAACACCACAACAAAAAGAAGCGATTGAAGCCTATGTGAAAGTCTGTGCCACAAAATCTGAATTAGAACGTACTGAATTAAATAAAGATAAAACAGGTGTCTTTACTGGTGCTTATGCGATTAACCCAGTGAATCAAAAGAAAATACCTATCTGGATTTCAGATTATGTTTTAGCAGGATACGGAACTGGTGCTATTATGGCGGTTCCTGCTCATGATGATCGTGATTGGGAATTTGCGAATAAATTTGGTCTTGAAATTATTCCAGTGCTTGAAGGTGGAGATGTCACAAAAGAAGCATGGACACAGGATGGAAATCATATTAATTCTGATTTCTTAAATGGTATGAATAAAGAAGATGCCATTGAAACAATGATTCAATGGTTAACTGATCATCATTGTGGTGAAAAGAAAGTGAATTATCGTTTAAGAGAATGGATCTTTGCACGTCAAAGATACTGGGGAGAACCAATTCCAGTGATTAATTTTGATGATGGAACTTCCGTTGCATTATCAGATGATGAATTACCATTGATTTTACCACCATTAGAAGATTACTCACCTTCTAAGAGTGGAGCATCACCATTGGATAAAGCTACAGACTGGGTGAATGTCACTGTGAATGGAAAAGCTGGAAAACGTGAAACAAGTACAATGCCAGGAAGTGCGGGAAGCAGCTGGTATTATATGCGATACATTGATCCACATAATGATCATGCGATTGCTGATAGAAAGTTATTGGATTACTGGTTACCAGTTGATTTATATGTTGGTGGACCAGAACATGCTGTTGGACACTTATTATATTCTCGTATGTGGAATCGTTATTTATATGATAAAGGATATTTGTCACATCCTGAGCCATTCCAGAAATTATATCATCAAGGTATGATTTTAGGAACAAATGGTGAAAAAATGAGTAAATCTAAAGGGAATGTCATTAACCCTGATGATATTGTTCAAACTTATGGGGCTGATACATTAAGGGTTTATGAAATGTTTATGGGACCTTTGGAAGCAAGTAAACCATGGAGTGAAACAGGTGTTGACGGTGCTAGAAAATGGTTGGATCGTGTGTATCGTTTGATTGTAGAATCTGATAAATTAAGTGATGAAAATGATCATTCATTAGACTTTGTTTATCATTCTACTGTCAAAAAAGTCACTCATGATTATGAAACATTAGGATTTAATACTGCTATTTCACAAATGATGATTTTTGTTAATGAAGCTTATAAAGCTAAAACTGTTTATCGTCCATATGCTGAAAACTTAGTCAAAATGTTAAGCTGTATCGCTCCACATGTCTGTGAAGAAATGTGGCAGTTACTTGGACATGATGAAACATTAGCTTATGAACCATGGCCAACATATGATGAAGCTATGTTGGAACAGTCAACAATTGAAATGGCTGTACAGGTTAATGGAAAACTTCGTGCTAAAATCACTGTGAATAAAGATGAAGATGATGAAGTCGTGAAACAGGAAGCTTTAGCTCAAGATAATGTAAAAACACATACTGATGGAAAGAATATTGTGAAAATTATTGTTGTGAAAAATAAGATTGTCAATATTGTTGTGAAATAATTATATTTTTATAAGTTATTTAAGTAGAGATTTATTATTTGATTTCAAAATATAATCTCTACTCTTTTTGTATAAAATTGATACATTGTACAAACGACATATATAACTCTAGATAAAAGAATGAAGAACTGCATGTAAAAAATGCTGTGACCTCATATATGAATGAACTAATAGTAAACTATTCATACGACATTACTGGTTTTATTGAACCGTTTATTGAAAATGATATTACAAAAACTTATAGAGTCAGATTTGATTAAATATAGGATTTTGTTTAAGGCATATTTGATAATTCTATAATATTCTCATGTTTTTTTATAATTAATTATTCAGTTTTTTCGTCAAAGATATGTTTTAACTAGTTAATTAAAATGTCTAGATTTTATAAGAAATTTAACTGAAATTAATTTGTTATTTTAATTTGGTTGTTATTTTTGATAAAATGTATATATTAATAAAATCGTCAAATATTTTTAATAGTTAGAAAACAAATCAAAGGAAGTGGCAATATGGATAACAGCGATTATCAACAATATAAAATTGCTAAAACAATTTCTGAACAAATTGAGTATTTAAATAAGAATAAAAGAGTACAATTTGATTGTATGGATAAAGATACAGCAAAAGATAAATTATTAGAATATAATTACATTCATATTATTACGTCATTTAAACATAAATTTGCAAAACTAAATGAAAACAAAGAGGTTGAAAAAGTTAATGGCAATCATGTATATGAAAGAGATGTTGATTTTAATGAATACTATTCTTTATTCAGAGATGAAAGAAAAAGATATCCAACAATCATTTCTAATATACTTGATTTTGAAATTCACTTTAAGACAATCACAGCATATCATATATTAATATCTAATGATATTAGAGATTCTAATCAGCTTCAATTATTTCTTGATTCATTGAGACTTCAGTTTTCTTTTTTAGAATTACGATATACTAAAACTAGAATATCGCATATGAATAATCACATAGATTCTTTAAAAAAAGATATTTTTAAATATGCAAATGTCTATTGTTTTTTTTTGATAGAATGAGTTTAGGGAATATGTTAACAATATTTACATGTCTTAATCATAATTTACAAAATAAAATATTTAAAGATTTAAAGAAATACCAAATGACTTTTAATGTTGATCAAGTTCCTGATTTTATAAATAAAGTTTTCTGTTTGGTATCAATTAGAAATTGTGTAATGCACTGTAACAGTTTAGAAATATTAATAAGATTTTATAATCCTAAAACACATGAATTAAGAACCATATCTGATAGAAAAAAATACTTAAATATGATTAAATTTTTAAGTATAGAAAAAGCTCACGAATAATCGTGAGCTTTCTTCCGCACCGAGTGCCATTTACATTAGTATTATATGTAACTTTTATAAAAATATCAACTAAAAACTATAAATAATTTATATATATCAAGGACAATTTTCAATAAATTATAAAATGGACTTAACATCAACGAACAATAAAATGAAGTTTTTTTAATTACCTAATATATCGTTATAGATAAAATTACGATTTACGCAATACGAATATACCATAGTATTAGGGTTTATCCTCATATTTGCTATTTAATTGTTTTATTAATCTTTTCGCTGATGTATCAAAAGGATTTTTTATCTCACCGGACTAGGAACCTAAAACATTGAAGAAAAAATTGGACATAAAGATGATAGAAACAGTTTTTAAAAGATATATAACTATATAGTCTATTAGATGTAAGAAGATAAATCAAAAAAATGCTTATTTTAAGAGTGCTTTTTGATCAAGCATAACAATCTCGTGAATATTGTTGTGAAATAAAAATGTTCATTTAAAAACATGAAATGAAGAGAGAAGTGAATTTCTAAAAGTTAAGGTATTTTCATTGCAGAGATTCACTTTTTTAATGTTCAATTATTGATAATAAAAAAACGCTAACTTTTCAGTTAACGTTTAACAACAGCATTGACAAATAGACTGATTGTTTATAGGGGCTTGTCTGATGATCACTTGACCATTTGTTTCCATAACAGCATCTTCATTGATGATTTCACCAACACTGTCAACCGTAATTGTTACTGATTTGACATTTTTAATAGAATCAACATGTCCTTTGATTGTTGCCTGTACATCAGAATATTCAAATGCTAAATCGCAATCAATCATTTCACAATCAATGAGTTTCAAATTTTCACAATAGCAAAGTGGTTGTGTTCCAATGATCTGACAGTTAATGAATGTGACATTTTTTGAAAACCACCCTAAATATTCACCTTTGACAACAGAATCTTTAACAATGACGTTACTGCTATGCCAGAAGGCATCTTTTGTATCTAAATAAGAATTTGTAATTTCTAAGTCATGCATATACTGGAAAGAATATTTTCCTGTAAATTTCAAATGATCAATTTTAACATGATGACTATGAAGTAACATATATTCAGAATGAATTTCACTATCTTTAATAGAAATATCCTGGCAGAACCAGCCAAACTCTGGTGATTGAATCTGACAATTTGAAACAATTGTATCACTACATTCTCTTAAAATTTTTATACCTTGAATATCACAAGAATCAATCAAACCATGATGAGAATACCAGATAGGAGCTCTTGTTAATTCATCTAAAGAGCTGTGAATTAATTCATAACCCTGTACATGCCATAAGGGATAACGAAGCGAAAAAGTACAATGATCAACTCTGACTTGTCTTGTTTCTTTCAAGACAGATTCTCCATCTTGAGGACCAGCAAAAGTACAGTTTCTCACTTCAGTATTTTGTATGTTGTATAAAGCTCTTTCTTCATCAAAAGTTTGATTTTCAATAATCTGTTTGATTTGCATGATATTGACCTCCTTTAAGAAAGCTTATGCTTTATTTTGAATATTTTTTAAAGTGTAAATCAGATAATCAAGATGATCAATTTTCTTTTGTTTTTGATGCACTTCATCTAGAATTTCATATCTTTTCTTTTTTAAAAAAAGGAAAAGAAATTCAAAACGATGATTTTCAAAGTCATCAACAAATTCTTGAACTTGTTTGGATGAACATCCCATATCTTCTAAACTTTTTTGAATATCTTCTTTGGTAAGCATTTGAATCATATGAAAGCCTCCTTGACTATATTCTATATATAGACATTATAAAAATCAAATACTTATAATGGATAGTCAGCTATGCTTTTGAGGTATTTATATGGATATATGTTGTCTGATTATTTCTTTTTTAAGGTGTTCATAAAGTTCATATGTAGATATGCAATCTGCTAAAGAACGGTGTTCATTTGTAGAAAGCCCTAAAAATTCTACCATGTCTGTTAAACGAGGATGGGGCATTTGAGGATAAACCTTTCTACAAAATTGAAGCGTATCCATATATTCATTAGATAAATTGATCTGAAAATGATTCGCAATAAAATTAAGATCGAAAGCTGTATTATGTCCAATAATTGAATCGTGTCCAAGAAATCGCAAAATGTCATCTTGAACAGAAGAGAGAACAGGCATATCCTCTACCATTTGATTATCAATACCAGTGAGTTGAGTGATAAAAGGACTAATATTCTGTTGGGGATTGATTAACTGGCTATAACGTTCAACGATTTCCTTGTTTCTGACCTTTAATATTCCAATTTCAATAATTTTATCTTTTTGCCAAGATAAACCTGTTGTTTCGATATCTATAACACAATAATCATCAATGATTTTTTTAACATAATAACCTCTTTTATAATATTGTTTTTGATAAGCCATTGTGATCACCTCAACTCTATATTTAAATCTATTCAATATAAAAATGCAAATGAATTTATAAAAAAAAGTATAATCATCAGTCAAATCATGTTATAATGTTGCACGGTATCACAACAGGAGGTCATTATGAAATATATACATCAGTTTCTTATTATTATGTTGATTTCATTTGTAGGAGAATTATTGAGTTTTTTACCATTACCCATTCCAGCAAGTGTTTATGGATTGTTGATCATGTTAGTTGGTCTTTATACAAAAATGATTCCATTATCAGCAATAGAAGATGTTGCAGATTGGCTGATTTTGATTATGCCTGTTTTATTTGTTCCATCTGCTGTTGGTTTAATGAATGTCAAAGAAGAATTATTTGAAAACATAGCTGTGATTATGATTGTTCTTGTTATAAGTACAGTCATTGTGATGGTAGTGACAGGGAAAGTTGCACAATATATGATAGAAAGGAAAAATATCAATGAATAATTTATTGATTGAAACATCTTGTTTTGGCATTGTATTAAGTTTATTAACATATTGGTTGGCTGTTCAAATAAGAAAGCGATGGTCTTATTCTCTTTTGAATCCATTATTAATCAGTGCTTTTTTGACTATCTTTGTTTTATATGTTTTAGATATTGATTTTCAGACATATAATCAGGGAGCACAAATGATTACATATTTATTGACTCCATCAACTGTTTGTTTAGCGATTCCTTTATATAAACAAACACAAGTCCTGGTTAAACATTTTGGAGCTATTATAGTAAGCTTATTATGTGGTTGTCTGTCTGGTTTGATGAGTGTTATGGTTCTTTGTATTTTGTTGAAGACAAGTGAAACAGTTTTATATTCTTTGATGCCAAAATCTATTACGACAGCGATTGCTATTGGAGTATCAGAATTACTTGGTGGTCATTCGGCAATGACAGTAGGTGTTGTCATTTTAACAGGTATTTTTGGATCGATGATTGCTAAAACGATTTTTAAAGTTTTCCATATCAATCATCCTGTTGCACGTGGATTGGCATTAGGAAATAGTGCTCATGCTATTGGAACAGCGAAAGCAATTGAGTGGGGTGAAATTGAGGCAGCAATGAGTAGTTTATCCATTGTGATTTCAGGTATATTCACTGTGTTTTTAGCGCCTATTATGATTCATTTATGGATATAAAAAAGTTCTATGTTTAAGCATAGAACTATTGATTGGTATATTAAATATTTGCGGGGCAGACCCTAGCCTTTAAATTTTTAAAGGGGTCTGTCTTTTCTTGCTTTAAATTTAAATTGGGGTTGCTTTTTATAAAATGAGAATCTCCTGTTATAATTTGTTTGCAAACAATATTACGAAAAAGAAGACTATCTAGCAGACCTATTGAGAAAAAAATAACTATATCAAGAAGATCAACCAGTAATGCAAATGGAATGCAAAACTTTGCAAGAGCTAGAAATAAGTTCATCTATTCGCAAAATTCATATAAAAACATACTGCAACCGAGCATGAAAAAAAGATGAAAAGAGTTGGTAAACCAAGAGGAAAATGTAATAAAAAAAGATGACAGATAGTCACCAATCAAATATTGTTCCTCCTGCTTTAAAATGAAAGTGGGGTCAAAATACCCCACTATTAATTTAAAGCTTTTTAGATTAGACCCCTCAATTATTTAAAGGTCCTATTGATTTAAAAGATCATAAAATGATTTTAAGCGTTGACAAGATTGATTGAACTCTTCTTGTTCTTGTGGTGTCATGCGTAATTCAACAATTTCTCTAACACCACTACGATCAATGATGGCTGGCACACTGATAAATAAATCATCCTGACCATATTCGCCACGAAGCAATGTTGAAACAGGTAAAATCTGGTTTTCATTATGTAAGATTGTGCGAATAATACCAACTGTACTTGAGGCTATACCATAACAAGTATTCCCTTTACGATTGAAAATTTCCCAACCAGCCTGAATTGTATCTTTTTTCATCTGTTGATAGGGTTCTTGTCCTAAACGACTCTGGTTATCTTGAACAACACTATAAATATCCTTACCACCAATACGAACAGTTGACCATGGAATCATTTCACTATCTCCATGTTCACCAATGACCATCGCATGAACACTGCGAGGATCAACTTGGATTTTTTGGGCGATGAAATATTTTAAACGGGCTGTATCTAATGTTGTTCCTGTTCCAATAACCTGATTAGCTGGTAAACCAGAAAGTTTATAAGCATAATAACTCATTAAATCTACAGGGTTTGAAACAACAATCAAATGTCCATCAAAATGATGTTCTTTAATTTGAGTAATAATACTTTTCATGACATTTAAAGATGGTTCTAACATCTTTAAACGGTCATTACCACTTTGAGGGGTTGGAACACTTGCTGTGATGATAACAATTTGAGCATCTTCACAGTCTTGATATCGTCCCACTTTGACATGTGTATTACGATTCATATATTCAATACTTTGAGATAAATCTAAAACTTCTCCTAAAACTTTTTCTTCATTCAAATCAATCAAAGCAATTTCATCACATAGACCTTGATTAATCAAACAAAATGCAGTACTGACACCAACGTGTCCACATCCAATAATGACAATTTTTCTTTTTTCTAATTTCATTTCTTTTCTCCTCGTTATAAGTCTAAAATGATTATATCATAATTCATAAAATTGTAATGAAATATGATAAAAAGTTTTCAAAACCTGAAAATAAAATGTGTGTTTGATAAAAATAAGTATACTATATGTGGGAGAGGAAATTTATGGAATTAAGTCTTTTATTAGCTCAAAATATTTTTGGATTATTTCTTATTATTTTTGTAGGATATTTAACTGTAAAGTGTCGTGTACTGCCACCTGATGATAGTAAAGTGATTTCTAAAATTGTTTTATATATTGTTTGTCCTTGTACAATTTTAAATTCTTTTCAGATTGATTTTACAAATGAAAAGCTAATGGGATTGATTTTATCTTTTATTGGGGCCATTGTCGTTCATTTGATTTTCATTCCATTAACAAAATTATTAGGGCAGATTTTTCATTTTATGCCTGTAGAAAAAGCAACGCTTATTTATTCTAATGCTGGTAATCTGATTATACCTTTGGTAGCTTCTATTTTAGGGGAAGAATGGGTTTTATATACAAGTGGATATATGGTTGTTCAAACTATTTTAATATGGACACATGGAAAAAATCTGGTTTGTAATGAAAAGCAGTATGATTTCAAAAAGATTATCTTGAATGTAAATGTTATAGCGATTATGTTAGGAATGATTATGTTTATAGCACGCTGGCATTTTCCAGCACTGATTCACGATACAGTCAGTAGTGTTGGTTCTATGGTGGGGCCATTAAGTATGCTGGTGATTGGAATGTTATTAGGGAATATTGATATTTTATCTGTTTTTAAAGAAAAAAGAGTTTATGGTATTTGTTTTTTGAGATTGATTGTTTATCCTTTGGCTGTGATTTTGGCGTTTCGTTTGCTGGGATTACAAAATTTTCATCAGGATGCTTATCAGATATTATTGATTAGTCTTTTGGCTGCAAGTGCTCCTGCTGCTGCAACAATTACCCAATTTGCCCAGTTATATGATAAACATCCAGGCTATACGAGTATCATGAATGTTATGTCTGTCATTTTTTGTATTATCACAATGCCGATCATTGTTTTTATTTATCAAATTTTATAAAAGTTAATATCTAAGACATAATTATGAAGGATAATGGTGTATTGTTGGAGGAAGGGTTATATGAAAAGAATTCAAATTAGTCATAATATTGTTGATGAAGATTTATTAAAAGAAGTGAAAAAATACATGATTGCTCCATGGCAAAAATATTTATTGTCATTAACAGGTGTGATTTCATTAATTTTAGGTATTATAAATGTCGTTAATCAAAATATGTTACAAGGTGTTGTTTTATTGGTTTTAGGTGCTGTGTGTATTGGGGAAAGTTTCTTTTTGATTCATAGTCATTACAAAGAAATGTTAAAATTGATGAAAGAAGAAATTGATGAACAGAAGATTACATATACAATGAGTTTTGGAGGAGAATATGTCGTTGTACATAATTGTCAGACATCTATTGATAATAAGATTCCTTACTCTCATCTCAAAACTTTATCACAGACAGAACATGCATATGTTTTATTAGCAAAGAAAAATGAAATCATTATTATTCGAAAAGATTGTTTAAAAGTGAGTGTTCATGAATTTATAGATTTCTTGAAACAAAAAGATACAAAAATAAAAAAATGGATCAAAGCATAAAAGTCGTTTCTATCAAATGACTTTTTTGTTATAATAAAAAAGAAGGTGAAAGAAATGAAAATTCAAATTATTCATGGTGATATCACTCAAATATCATGTGATGCCATAGTCAATGCTGCCAATAATAGTTTATTAGGTGGTGGAGGGGTGGATGGTGCAATTCATCGCAAAGCTGGACCTGAATTATTGGCTGAGTGTCGTTTGTTGCATGGATGTGCGACTGGGGATGCAAAAGTCACAAAGGCTTATCATTTACCAGCACGTTATGTGATTCATACAGTTGGTCCGGTTTATCGTGATGGACAACATGATGAAGCCAAACAATTACAGTCTTGTTATATACGCTGTCTGGAAAAAGCTGAAGAATATCAATGTCAACATATTGCTTTTCCTTCAATTAGTACAGGGGCTTATCGTTATCCTGTATCACAGGCAGCTACAATTGCGATAGAAACGCTTAAAAACTATCCATGTCAATATGTCAAAAGAATAGATATTGTTTGTTTTGATAATTATACATATCGTACATATTGTCAGTTATTAAAAAAAGAATAATAAAAGTGCATATGATTAGCTATAATAAATAAGACATGGTACAATGGTCTTGTCATGAAAGGAGAAAGAGATTATGAAATTATATGTATGTCCAATTTGTGGAAATGTAGTAGAAAAAATTGTTGATAAAGGAGTACCAGTTGTTTGTTGTGGAAAACCAATGGTAGAATTAACAGCGAATACAACAGATGGTGCATTAGAAAAACACGTTCCTGTATTATCTATAGATGGAGATAAACTTCATGTGAAAGTTGGTGAAGTTTCACATCCAATGACTGATGAACATTTAATTACAACAATCATTGCTGTATTCAACAGTCAAGTTTTACGTGTAGATTTAACATCTGCTGATCAACCTGAAGCGGTATTTGCAATTGGTGATTATAAAGGAACAATTGAAGTATACGAATACTGTAACTTACATGGGTTATGGAAAGCAACAATTGAAGCATAAATCATAAACAAGGAAACTTATCATAAGATCAATGTCATTAAGTTAAGATGACAATATTTAACCAGGAATTGTATGGAAATATATTTTTCCTGGTTTTTAATATTGGTCAAGATATTTTTATTACAACTTGAACAAGCAGACTTGGTATCCTGATTGGATTATGCTAGAATGGATATAAGGTGGTGAAACAATGGAGAAAATATCTATATCACAGTTTGATGATGTTTATCGTTTATTTCAGCAATCTTTTGTATTGGAAGAGTTAAGACCCTATGAACAGATGAAAAAGTTATTTCAACAAAATCTATTTAGCATTTATGCAAAATATGATCATAATGAGTTACAAGGAGCAATGATTGTATGGGAATTGGAAAATTGTGTTTATTTAGAAAACTTTGCAATTGAAACAAAGATGCGTGGTCAAGGATTAGGAACATACTTTATACAACAATTTTGTTATTTATATAAAGATAAATTCTTATTTTTAGAAGTAGAAGTTCCTCATGATGAAATATCTCGAAAACGTATCCAGTTTTATGAAAGAATGGGATTTGTTTTAAATCCTTATCAGTATATACAACCTACATTTAGAGAAAATGATTATTCAGTTCAATTGACATTCATGACATATCCAAAGGTTATGGATGATCAACAATATCAAATGATAAAAAAAGAAATATTTAAAGTTGTTTATCAACAAAAGGGAGAATTATGAAAGCGTTAGAAGAAAAAATTATTAGAGAAGGTATTGTAAAAAAAGGAAATATTTTAAAAGTCGATAGTTTTTTAAATCATCAGATTGATGTTGCATTTTTAGATGAAATGGGAAAAGAGTTTCAAACACTTTTTCAAAAACATCCCATTAATAAAATTTTAACGATTGAAGCCAGTGGTATTGGTGTAGCTGTTATGACTGCAAGACATTTTCAAAATGTACCTGTTGTCTTTGCAAAAAAATCAAAATCATCAAATATCTCTGATGAATTATATCATACAACAGTAGAATCATTTACACATCAAAATACAAATGATGTTGTGATTTCAAAACAATATTTAAATGAAAATGATCATGTCTTAATCATTGATGACTTTCTAGCTAATGGGTGTGCAGTTTTAGGATTAATTGATTTGATTCATCAAGCTGGGGCAACTGTAGAAGGTATTGGTATTGTCATTGAAAAAGGTTATCAAAGTGGTGGAAAGACAATTAGAAAATTAGGTTATCATTTAGAATCATTAGCAATCATTGATCAGATGGATGATGAAAAAGGAGAAATTGTCTTTAGATAAGAGGAAATATCTTGAAAAAACCAAGATATTTTTTCTTTTCCAGGTTGAATAAAGAGGAAGAATCATGTATCCTAATAGTATTAATGGAGGCGATAATCATGAGTAAAATTGTGAAATTTGGTGGTTCATCGTTAGCTGATGCAACACAATTTCAAAAAGTCTATGATATTATAAAAAGTGATAAAGACAGACGATTTGTTGTGCCAAGTGCACCTGGAAAAAGGTTCAAAGATGATACCAAGGTGACAGATCTTTTATATAAAATCTTTTATGCTAAGACAAAAAATGAGTTTCATTTGTATTTTGATCAGCTTAAAGAACGTTTTTTAGATATTATTGAAGGATTGCATATTGATATATCTCTTGAAGAAGATTTTCTAGCTATTCAAAAAGCTTTAGAAGATGGAACGAGTGAAGATTATATTGTGAGTCGTGGAGAATATTTAAATGGAAAGATTTTGGCTGCTTATTTAGGGTTTGAATTTATTGATGCCAAAGATGTTATCTTTATTGATGAAGATGGACGTTATGATGCGAAAAAAACAGATCCTATTTTATCTCAAAAACTAGAATCAGTTTCTTATGCAGTGATACCTGGATTTTATGGATCGCTTAATGATGATAGTGGTCAGATTAAAGCTTTTTCTAGAGGGGGTTCAGATGTAACAGGATCTATAGTGGCTAAAAATGGGAAAGTTGATTTATATGAAAACTGGACTGATGTGTCAGGTTTTTTGATTGCTGATCCACGTATTGTGAAAAATCCTGATGTTATTGAAACAATTACTTATAAAGAATTAAGAGAATTGTCTTATATGGGAGCTTCAGTCTTACATGAAAATTCTGTTTTCCCTGTCCGTAAGGAAGGAATTCCTATTCATATAAAAAATACCAATAGACCTCAAGATCCAGGAACTTTGATTGTAGAAAGTACCTGCCATAAGCCAGCACATGTGATTACGGGTATTGCGGGAAAACAAGGCTTTGCGACAGTCATGATTGAAAAAGATATGATGAATTCTGAAATTGGATTTGGGCGTAAAGTTTTACAAGTTTTTGAAGATTATCATATCTCATTTGAACATATGCCTTCGGGTATTGATACAATGACAGTGATTGTCAATACTGAAGAATTTATTGATAAAGAACAAGATATTTTAGCGGGATTACATCGCAGTGTGCACCCTGATTCTATTATTTTAGAGTCGGATTTATCATTGATTGCGGTAGTAGGTAGAGGAATGAAAGCCAGTCGAGGAACAGCGGCTCGTGTTTTTAAGGCTTTGGCTAAAGAAAATATCAATATCAAAATGATTGATCAGGGATCTAGTGAATTAAATATTATTATTGGCGTACGTAACTGTTATTTTAAGCCAGCTATTAAAGCTATTTATAAAGAATTCATTGATAATGAAAGGGATGGATTATGAATATTTTAATGTTGGCTCCTTTACAAAAAGATAATTTTGAAAAGATAGAACAACATTTTTCTCAAGATCATTTTATTTATGCAACTAGGCATACTGTGACACAAAAGATGATTGACCAGTGTGATGTGATTGTTGGCAATCCACCGTTGCAATATGATTTGAATCGTGAGCATTTACAGGCGATTTTATTAAATAGTGCGGGAAGTGATGAATATGTCAAACCAGGTATTTTGTCTTCTCATACTCTTTTAGCTAATGCTTCTGGAACTTATGGCGTAGCTATTGCTGAACATACTATTGGTATGATCTTAGCTTTGAATAAAAATTTTAAAACATATATTCAGCATATGCAAAATGGAATCTGGCAGGCAGATACTATTGGAAAAGAGCTTTATCGTCAGACTGTTGTGATTGTTGGTTTAGGAGATTTAGGATATACAATCGCAAAAAGCTTAAAAGCTTTTGACTGTTATAACATTGGTGTAAGACGTCGACTATCTCACTGTCCATCATGTCTTGATGAAATTTATACAACGGACCAATTGGAAGATGTTCTTCCACGTGGAGATTTTGTTATTTTGGCGTTGCCTCAATCTTCGCAGACTTATCATTTATTTGATCAGCAAAAACTGATGTTAATGAAGAGGGATGCTGTATTGATTAATGTTGGAAGAGGAAGTGCTATTGCTACTGATGATCTTGTCAATGTATTGAATCAGGGGCATCTTTATGGGGTTGGGTTAGATGTTGTTGAAGAAGAACCATTGCCAGCTGATCATCCGCTTTGGCAAATGGATAATGTTTTGATAACGCCACATGCTTCAGGTGGTTATGTATGGGAAAGTGCCAGAACTTATTTTACTGATTTAGTTATAAGAAATTTAGAGCATCTTAAAGCACATGAAGAGTTAGAAAATTTAGTTGATTTTCAAACAGGTTATCGTTATCATACACTCAATCTTTAAAATTATAATTACTGATTTTGGTAATCTAAAATAACACGGGGTTGTGAGGTTTTGGATTATAAGAAATTGTGGGAAGGCTGTTCTTCCCACAATTTTAAAACTGTATAGGAGAATCATGATCTGATGATGGGTCATGGTTCTTTTTTTCTGCTTTTTCTATCAGTTTATCTAACTTCAGATTGATTTCCTGAGTCAAGTCATCCAGTTCATCTGCATATTCGTATATCATATTGAGTCTGTATAGTATGTCTTCCAGCAGACGTTGTCTGCTGATAATGCTTACATCATGATTGTCCACAATCAGTGTATAAATTTTTTTCTTGTCATCATTCTGTAAAATCCCCCTTGTTTTTGATTGGATACAGGTGATATGTTGAGTCTTTATTGAGACTGTACATGATTCTTGTCTTGAAACGATGCCAGTTGAGGTATCCGTTTGAACTGTGTTTCAGCAGCTTGATGGATTTGTTTCTGTTTTCAATCAGGCCGTTTGATATGCGTCTTCCATTTGCCGGCACAAATGAATTCACAATCTCATATTTCCATTTGACCAGTGTATTCCCAAAATCCATCATTTCCTTGATCTGGGAATCAACATGTCATCAATAGCTTGCTGATGATGCATATAGGACATTTGACTTTATTGACAGAAAGTATCAATAAGAAATTATTAGTCATAAAGATAGTGGAAAGAAGCAGGAGCTTAAAAAGTAAAAACTACTTTTGGCTATATCAGATCAAAGATGGAATCGGCGAGATATTGAAATTTGGTCATGGAGGAATTGAAGACTATCTGCAAATACGAAGACATCAGCCTTATAAGCAATTAAAATTGAATGTATAAAAATAGAGTCATAATATATACAAGGCAACTGATAGGTTGCCAGGTCGGTTATACCCTTTTTTTCTTTATTGAAAAAATCATTCAATATCAAGACAATTTGAAACAGAAATTACCAAATCGGATACTTCTGCTTTGCAAAATCCCGAAACTCAAAATTAATATAGTATTGACATAAATGTTATGTTCTGATATAGTTATTTCATAAGTTAGTTAAAGCTAACTATGTAAGGAGGTTTATATGAAAAAAATTTTTTTTGCTGTAGTAGTTACAGGTTTCTTATTGATGACAACAGCTTGTTCATCATCGTCAACTAATGAATATGAAAATAAAAATACAAATACATCTACACAATTTCCAATTACAATAAAACATGCTTTTGGAGAAACAACGATTACAGAAAAGCCAGAGCGCATAGCAACCATAGCTTGGGGAAATCAGGATGTCCCATTGGCATTGGGAGTTGCTCCAGTTGGTGTTTCAAAAGGAAATTTCGGTGAATTAACGAAAGATGGGTTATCACCATGGACACAGGAGGCATTTAAAAAATTAGGAGTAACAGAGCCAGTAGTCTATGATGATACAGATGGGTTAGATTATGAAGCTATTGCGGATAGTAATCCGGATATCATTCTAGCTGCTTATTCAGGATTAACACAAGAAGAGTATGATACCTTAAGTAAAATTGCTCCTGTAGTTGCATATCCACGTGTAGCATGGCAGACATATTGGAGAGAGCAAGTTACGATTAATGCAGAAGCTATGGGGATGAAAGACGAAGGAGAAGCATTGGTTAAAGAAACTGAACAATTAATTGCGAATAAATTGAAAGAATATCCTCAGATAGAAGGCAAAAGCGGAGCTTTCCTTTGGGTTAATCCAGCAGATACTAGCTCATTCTATGTATATTTAACTAGTGATCCTAGAGCTTCCTATCTTACAGACTTAGGTTTATCATTCCCTGAAAATATTAAGGAAATGGGAAAAGATGAAACGACTTTCTCTTTGACGGTTTCCGCAGAAAATGCAGATATTTTAAATAATGTAGATATTTTAGTTACTTATGGTGATGATACAACCCTAAAAGCTTTACAGAAAGATGCTATCTTTGGAAAGATTCCAGCTATTAAACGTGGTTCAGTAGTAGTTATTGATAGTAATAGTGCATTAGCAGGTTCTGCGACTCCTACAGTTTTAGGTATTTCTGCAACAATTGATGAGTATTTATCATTAATTGGACAGGCTGCAGATAAGGTAAACGAATGAGAAAAAAGAATGTTTATTTCTTGTTTGTGATTCTTTCTCTATGTCTAATTGTTGTTTCTGCATTGTCTATTTTATATGGTTCTAAATCAGTAGATATGGAGACATTATTTGATGCATTATTTACCAACAAAGAAAGCTTTTCTATTAGTGTTGTTCAGGCAAGAATACCACGAACTTTGTTTGGTATTTTAGCTGGAGCTTCTTTAGGAGTATCTGGTTGTCTGATGCAATCAATTACCCGAAATCCAATTGCAGATCCTAGTATTTTAGGAATAAATACAGGAGCCTCTCTCTTTGTGGTTGTGGGAATTGCGTTCTTTTCAATCTCTTCACCAAGTCAGTATATCTGGCTTGGTTTCACAGGGGCTATATTAACTGCAATACTTGTTTATGGTATTGCTTCTGTAGGACAAAGTGGAGCTACTCCAATTAAGTTAGCACTAGCAGGAGCTGCAACATCGATGGCACTTATGTCATTAGTGAATACAATCATGTTACCAAATTCACAGGTAATGGATAGTTTTCGTTTTTGGCAAACAGGAAGTATTGGCGGAGCTAAGTGGAATATGATTTTAGTACTGCTTCCGTATTTCATTTTAGGATTACTTCTATCATTTTATTTATCATCTTCATTAAATACTTTAGCGTTAGGCGATGAATTAGCCACAAGCTTAGGAATAAATAGTAAGAAAGTAAGAGCAATGGCAGCATTTGCAGGAGTACTATTATGTGGTGCTACAACAGCATTAGCTGGTCCAATTGCTTTTGTTGGATTAATGGTTCCCCATATTATGCGATTATTAATAGGATCGAATATGCATTATCTCCTTCCATTATCTGCATTGGGAGGAAGCATACTGTTACTAGGTGCAGATATTATTGGAAGAGTAATCGCAAGTCCAGCAGAATTAGAAGTTGGAATTATAACCGCAATTCTTGGAGCGCCAGTCTTTATTTATATTGTTAGAAAGGTGAAAATACGTAGTTTATGAAAAAACAGACAAGAGAAATTATAGAACGTGTTTATCATCACCAGAGAAAAAGAATTATAACCATTACTATCATATTATGCATTATATTATGTATACTTATGGCACTATCCATGATGCTTGGTAATACTTTTTACTCTCTAAATACTGTTATTCAGTCCTTATTGTATGAAAATATACCAGGAGCATCATTTACTGTTAATACATTACGTTTTCCAAGAATGTTAGCAGGCGTATTTTGTGGAATAGCCTTTGGTATGGCAGGAAATACCTTTCAGAAAATGTTAGGTAATCCATTAGCTAGTCCTGATATTATAGGCGTAACATCTGGAGCTAGTACAGTAGCTGTATTTTGTATTCTTATCCTTCATTGGAGTGGAAATGCTGTTTCTATTGGCGCAATCTTAGGCGGAATGCTTGTAGCATTTCTGATCTATCGTCTATCGCAGGGAATCGGATCAAATAATGGCAGAATGATTTTAATCGGTTTAGGATTTCAGGCATTCTTACAAGCAGTGATTTCTTATATTATACTTCGTGCAGCACAATATGATGTAGCAAATGCCTTACGGTGGTTAAGCGGAAGTTTAAATAATGTCACAATAGAAGAAGCGGTTCGAATTGTAATTGTAGTAATTTTCATGGGAAGTTCTCTAGTATATTTAAGTAGAAGACTGATGCTTTTACAGTTGGGAGAAGATTTTGCGACTACTTTAGGTTTAAATATTCAAAGAACAAAGTTACTGTTGATTGTTAATGCAATTATTCTCTCTGCTGTAGCAACTTCCATCAGTGGTCCAATTGCAGCTGTATCCTTTTTATCTGGTCCTATCATTACTAGAATCTGCAAAGGAAATCAGGCTAATATGTTACAAGCCGGTCTTATGGGAGCTATTCTTGTATTAGCGGGAGATTTAGTTGCCCAAAATTTATTACCAGCTCGTTATCCAGTAGGAATTATTACAGGTATTTTAGGAGCACCATATTTATTACTGATGCTATTTAGAATGAATCATAAAGGAGGCTAATATGACAGATTGTTATTGTTTATATGCAGAACATTTATCCTCAGGATATGGAAATCATACAATTGTGAAGGATGTCGATCTAGTGTTGCCAGAGCATAAAATTAGTGTAATAATTGGTTCAAATGGATGTGGGAAATCAACTTTATTGAAAACATTATGCAAATTAGTTCTTCCTTCAAATGGTGCTGTATATTTGAATAATAAAGACATACATAAATATCCTTCAAAAGCATTAGCAAAAAACTTAGGATTAATGCCACAGTCACCTATTGTACCTGAGGGAATAACTGTTGCTGATTTGGTCGCAAGAGGTCGATTTCCATATCGTCAGCCACTAAAAGGGATGAGCAAAGAAGATTATCAAATTGTTAGTGAAGCAATGGATATGATGGGTATCTCTGATTTAGCTGATCGATGTGTAGATGAATTAAGCGGTGGACAAAGACAGAGAGTATGGCTAGCTTTAGCATTAGCACAGGATACAGATATTTTGTTGTTAGATGAACCTACAACTTTTTTAGATATATCTTATCAGATCGAAATTTTAGACTTATTAACTGAATTAAATCAGAAAAAAGGTACAACCATCGCCATGGTATTACATGATATTAATCTATCTGCTCGCTACGCAGATTATATATTTGCGATATCTAATGGAAAATTACTAGCTCATGGAACACCAGAAGAAATAATTAATGAAGAAATCATACGAGAAGTTTATGGTTTAAATAGTAAAATTATTAAAGATCCTATAACACAACGGCCAATGATTATTCCTATTGGAAAATGTAAATAATTTATATTGAGGAATGGACAGTGTGTTTCATTCTTTTTATTATTTTCAATGCTTTCGTTATTTGGATATCCAAATGATGAGGGCGTTTTTATTTGAAAATATTATTTTTTATCATTTTGGTTGCTATTTTATAAAAATCATATATAATGTTAGTATACCCCACAGGGGTATGGGAGGTATCTTATGAAACAGAAATATGATGTTGTGGGTATGACATGCAGTGCATGTAGTGCTCATGTAGATAAAGCTGTCAGACATCTTGATGGCGTTCATGATGTTAATGTTAATCTTTTAAGCAATTGTATGGTTGTTGACTATGATGAAAATAAAGTCAACGATCAAATGATTGAAAAAGCTGTAGAAGATGCAGGATATAAAGCTGTATTAGAAAAAGAAACTGTTCAAGCACAGAAACAGGAAGAAACAGTTGATCATAAGAAAAAATCATTGATTCTTTCTTTTGTCTTTTTAATTCCTTTGTTTTATATTTCAATGGGACATATGCTAGGAGCACCTTTACCATCTATTCTTGTTGGTGAAGAAAATATGATGGTTTTTGCTTTAACGCAGCTCTTTTTAACTTTGCCAGTCATGTATATCAATCGTGGCTATTTTCAAAGAGGTTTTAAGTCTTTATGGCATCGCAGCCCTAATATGGACACACTTATAGCTATTGGTTCAACGGCTGCGGCAGTTTATAGTATTTATGCTATTTTTATGATGGGTTATGATTTAGGACATGGCAATCTTCATGATGCTCATCAATATATGATGCAGCTTTATTTTGAGTCAGCAGCCATGATTTTGACCCTTATTTCTTTAGGAAAATATTTAGAATCTCGTTCTAAAAAGAAAACAACGGAAGCAATTGAAAAACTGATTCACTTAATGCCGTCTTCTGCAACACTTTTGAAAGATAATCAGGAAGTAGAAGTGGCTATTGAAGATGTGCAGATTGGCGATATTATGATTGTCAAACCTGGGCAAAATATACCTTTAGATGGTGTGATTATCAAAGGACAGACATCCATTGATGAGTCTATGATTACTGGTGAAAGTTTACCCGTAGATAAATCTGTCGATGATAAAGTGATTGGTGCAACGATGAATGTAGAAGGGTATATTCAAGTTGAAGTGACTCATACAAGTCAAGAAGCGACCTTATCACAAATCATAGAATTGGTTGAAGAAGCCAGTTCATCTAAAGCCCCAATTGCAAAACTGGCAGATCAGATTAGTGGAATCTTTGTACCAGTTGTAATTGTGATTGCTTTAGTGACATTTGTTTTATGGATGACTCTTGGTGGACAGGCTTTCCATTTTGCTTTAACATGTGCGATTGCAGTATTGGTTATTTCTTGTCCATGTGCATTAGGTTTAGCAACTCCAACTGCCATTATGGTGGGAACAGGAAAAGGCGCACAATTAGGTATTCTGATCAAATCAGCAGAAAATCTAGAATTATTATCTAAGGCAAAAAGTATTGTTTTAGATAAAACGGGAACGATTACAAAAGGAAAACCGCAGGTAACTGAAATTTATCCTATTGGTATAGACACTAAAGAGTTATTAACTTTAGCTGCTTCTATTGAAAGTTCATCACAGCATCCTCTTGCCAAAGCTGTAGTTGATTATGTCAAAGAGCAGGGGATATCTTTAAAAACTGTTGAAAATTTCCAGATGTTATCTGGTAAAGGGCTAAAAGGGACTATTGATGGAGGTATGATTTTATCAGGTAATCAACGTTTGATGAAGGAACATGATATTGATTTATCACCTGTACAAGCCAAAGCGCAACTTTTAGCAAGCCAAGGAAAAACGCCATTATTCTATGCTTATAATGGACAAATGATTGGTTTAATTGTTGTCAGTGATGTGTTAAAGGAAACAAGTCAAAACGCTATTAATCAATTAAAAGATATGGGATTAACTATTTATATGTTGACAGGAGATAATCAATTAACTGCTCAAGCGATTGGTGATGAACTGGGAATCCAGGTCATTGCTGAAGTTTTACCACAGGATAAAGAAAAACATATCAGAGATTTACAAGCAAAAGGTGAACGTGTTATCATGGTAGGAGACGGAATTAATGATGCTCCAGCGCTTATGCGTGCCGATATTGGTATAGCGATGACGTCGGGAACTGATATAGCCATGGATTCAGCAGACATTGTTTTGATGAAAAATGATTTACAGGATGTTGTGAATGCAATTGAACTGAGTCATGCAGTGTTAAAAAATATTAAAGAAAATCTGTTTTGGGCATTTTTCTACAATGTGATTGGAATTCCAATTGCAGCAGGTGTGTTCTATCCAGTCTTTGGATGGCTGTTAGATCCTATGTTTGGTGGTGCGGCAATGAGTTTGAGTTCGATCTTTGTTGTCAGCAATGCCCTAAGACTGAGATTTTTTAAACCTAAACATCAAAATACAATAATCAGACAGGAGGAAAAGAAAATGGAAAAAACAATGAATATTGAAGGTATGATGTGTCCAAATTGTCAAAAGCATGTAGATAAAGCTTTAAATAGTATTGAAGGTGTAGAAGCAACAGTAGATTTAAAAAATAACTGTGCTTATTTAAAATTATCTCATGATGTTGATGAAAGTATCTTAATCAAAGCAGTTGAAGACGCTGGTTATAGTGTTAAAGGATTTGAATAATGCAAGCAGATCAAAAACATGTTATGCGTTTATTAAAAACAGCTCGAGGACAGATTGATGGCATCATGAAAATGATTGAAGATGATCGTTATTGTATTGATATATCTAATCAGATCATGGCAACTCAGGCTATTTTAAAACGTGCTAATAAAGAAATTATTGGAGCTCACATGCAGCATTGTGTTCATGATGCTATTGGCAGTCAAGATGCTGATCAAAAAATAGAAGAGATGATGGACGTTATCAATCAATTAATGAAGTAACAAAAAGTCAAGATTGTTTATTGCAGTCTTTGACTTTTTTCTTTATACTTTTTTTATAAGGAGATGAACTGAATGAAACAAGGTGTTTTAATGCAATATTTTGAGTGGTATTTACCTTCAGATCCTCATTTGTATCAAAAAGTTAAGGCTGATGCACAGCATCTTTTTGATATAGGAGTAACAGCGTTGTGGTTACCACCAGCTTTTAAAGGTATTGGTGGAACTCAGGATGTTGGTTATGGGGTATATGATTTATATGATTTGGGTGAATTTTATCAAAAAGGAACTGTCCCAACAAAATATGGAACCAAAGATGAATATTTACAAGCAATCCAGGCCCTGCAACAAGTCGGCATACAGGTTTATGGGGATATTGTATTGAATCATAAAATGGGTGCTGATGGCTATGAAGATGTGAAAGCGAGTGAAGTCAATCAACATGATACCTATGATATTGAAAGACAAAATGAATGGATTCAAGTTCCGACTCTTTTTACTTTTCCCAATCGTCATCAAAAATATAGTGATTTTACATGGGATTGGAGTTGTTTTGATGGCATAGATTATGATGCCAAAACAAAACGTCATGCTACTTTTTTGTTTCAGGATAAAACATGGGACTCACAGGTTGATAATGAAAATGGGAATTATGATTATTTAATGGGAGCAGATTTAGATTTTTCAAATCATCGTGTTGTAAGTGAACTTAAAAGATGGGGAGAATGGTACTTAGATACAACACATATAGATGGTTTTAGATTGGATGCAGTTAAACATATTAATGCATCATTTTATCAGGAGTGGCTTTATCATATGCGACAGTATACACACCAAGAATTATTTACAGTGGGAGAATATTGGCATGGTGATGTACAAAAATTACTTCAATATCTCACTGAAGTGAATTATTCATTATCATTATTTGATGTTCCTTTGCATTATCATTTATATGAAGCTTCACGTAGCTTTGGACAATATGATATGTCCCAAATTTTTAATAACACATTGGTTCAAAAAGCCTGTATGAATGCTGTCACATTTGTTGATAATCATGATACACAACCACAGCAAGGTCTGCAATCATGGGTTTTAGATTGGTTTAAACCACTGGCCTATGCCTTGATTTTGCTAAGAAAGGATGGTTATCCTTGTATCTTTTATGGTGATTATTATGGAATTGAAAAACCTTCTTTATCAGGACAAAATCAGGTTATAGATCGTCTTTTATATTTACGTCAATATTATGCCTATGGTCAACAAAATGATTATTTTTATGATCGTCATATCATAGGATGGACACGAGAAGCTTATGGATTGGCTTGTATTATGACCAATCAAAATGGTGGACAACTGTACATGTATGTAGGACAGCAATATCAAAATCAGATATTTTATGACTATTTAGAAAATGTCAATGAAACTGTCACTATTGATGACAAAGGGTATGGTCTGTTTACTGTTCAAGATGGAAGTGTCAGTGTTTATATACCCAAAAAATAAAGTGGTCATCTGACGATCACCACTGAAAACTCAAATATAAAACTGTGATTAACAATGTTAACATGATAGCTGTCTGAAAGATTGTGGATAGAATTTTATACGAAGAATGTGGAAGTCCACGGTGACAGGCTTTTTGGATTAACTGATAAGTAATCAATAAAGGAATCAGATTGACTACGCTCAATAATGACCCGATACAGGCAATCACTGACATTGTTAATGCGCCTAGATAATATTCCTTATATGCATACTCCATAAATTTCACTTCCTTATATGTTTATTATATATGATTTCAAAAGGTTCAAGATGAAATTTATGTTAAGTTTCTATAAAGATTATAAAAAAACAATCTCTATAATAAAGATTGTTTTTTATGCTGTTTTTGTTTTTTTCTTGTTAAGAATAAAGACCACAATGATGACAATAATAAGCATAATTGCCCCGCAGATACCTGCAGTAGGTAAAAGTTCAGGTTTACTGAACGCTTTTGTCCACATGGCTATTTTTCTAATGAATATTGCAATTGCATATCCGGCAGTCGCACTTCCTAGTAAGGCAAGAACAGCTTTAAACCATTTAGGAAAAACTTCTGCAAATAATACAGCTGTAATGAGGCAGATAAATGCAATAAACATACAAATCACAAAATGCATAGAGAAACCTCCTTTATATACAACAAATAAAATAACATAATTATGTTCAGATTGCAATAACATTATATCATGTCATTTTTTTAATCATGTGAAATTCGCTGAAAATGTAGAATTATAGCGATGAATATGTTAAACTATAAGACGTAGAAAAGAGGTAGATTATGAGATTTAATAGAGGTAAAAGATATACATATTATAGTTCGTATTCTCCATCAAGGCATCCAAGAATACGTTGGGATAGAATTGCTATTATCGGTGTTGTTGTTGCAATTGTGATTGGAGTTATTGTATGGTTTAATTTTAGTCGTATTCAATTGGCTTTTAAAGGTTATTCTTTTTCACAACAAAGTGAAATACTTGCGTTAGAAAATAATGAAGTTGATGAAATCTTATCATATGATAAATTGGAACATATTTCACAATGGTTGAGCCAAAGTCAAAAAGTTCAATATTATGATGAATATGAAAAATATTTATCCTTACATAAGGATATGCAAGTGAAAGAAGTTATTTCAACTGTAGATAATATTTTTGATAATTATGTTCCTAAATTAACAACGCTTAATTATTCAAATGATCAGATTTGGGAAGTTTTAAAAACCGCAGGTGTGAATGAAGTTAAACATTTGGTAGATAAACAATATACTTATGCTCAAATTGAACCATTTATGCAAGTCAAAGGATTTGTTTTTGAAGATATTGATCAATACATGGAATCATATGAAGAAAATAAAAATTATAATTATGCTGTATTGATTATAACATATCCATTTATTATTTCTGAAAATGAAGTTGATCAACCTTATACAATTCAAAATCCAGATGATGTTTTAACATTAGTGAAAAAAGGATTCTATTTACCAGCTAATTATGAACCATCTGATTTAGTGAATCCAGATCCTGATAAGGTGAAGGTGGCATCTGATTGTGACGATCCAAGATTGAGAAAAGAAGCTGCTAATGCTTTAGTAGAAATGTTTGATGCAGCTAAAAAAGAAGGTTATGATTTGGTTGTGAATAGTGCTTATCGTTCATATGCAGATCAAAAGGCAACATATGATGATTACTTCAATAAATATGATCCTGTGACTGCAGCAAGTTTAGTTGCTGAACCAGGAGGAAGTGAACATCAGACAGGATTAGGTGTTGATTTAACATGTCAGGCTGTTATTGATGATAAATTAAATGGTATTGAAAATAGTCGTTTTGGTTATAAACCTGATTATAAATGGTGTGTAGCAAATTCTTATAAATATGGTTTTATTTTAAGATATGAAGAAGATAAAGCTGGTATTACAGGTATTGCTAATGAACCATGGCATTTTAGATATGTTGGAAAAGAAGCAGCAAAAGAAATCTTTAATAATGGTTGGACATTAGAAGAATATTGCTTAAATAAAGGGGTTATCCCTGATATTAAGAAAGGTCAATAATCTAGGGTTATCCCTAGATTATTTTTTAGGAGAAAATCATGAAAACATTAATAACAACTCTCAATTCAAAATATATTCATACGTCATTATCATTGCGTTTGCTTTATGTAGCTTCTTATCATCGCTTTGATGTTGATTTTAAAGAATATACAATTAAGGATTCACTTGAACATATTGTTGATGATTTATTATCAATGCATTTAGATATGATTGCGTTTTCTTGTTATATATGGAATATTGAATATATTGATAAGCTATGCCATATGTTACGTCAAAGACAACCTGATATTATTCTTGCTTTAGGGGGACCTGAGGTCACTTATGAACCACAGTACTTTTTAGAGCATATACCAGTAGATTACATTTTAAGTGGTGAAGGGGAAGAAATATTCCCTCAATTATTAGAAACTTTAGAAAAGAAACAAGATGTATGTTTACCAGGTGTCAGTTATCGTGGGCATATCTCATCAACAGTAGCTGTTGCAGATTTAAAATATGTAGAATCTCTAGATTCGCCGTATTGTTTACCACAAGATCAAAAAGATATGGGTAAACGTATCTTATATTTTGAAACAAGTCGAGGGTGTCCATTTCAATGTCAATATTGTTTATCTTCATTAGAACAGGGACTTAGATTTTTTAGTGAAGACTATCTCAAAAGACAACTCAATTTGATTTGTCATAGTTCAGCCAAAACAATTAAATTTTTAGATCGTAGTTTTAATGCTGATGCAAATCATGCCATTATGATTTTAGATTATATTTTTAAACATTATCAAGAAGGACAGCAATTTCAATTTGAAATTAATGCTGATGTCCTTAATCAAAAAATTATTGATTTTATTAGAGAAAAAGCACCAAAGGGATTATTGAGATTTGAAATAGGCATACAATCGACTTACGAACCGACAAATCGCGCAGTCAAAAGAATTCAGAATTTTAAACGTTTAAGCGAAGTGATCACTATGTTAATGCAAGATGGACAATGTGATTTGCATTTAGATCTCATTGCTGGTTTGCCATATGAAACATATGAAAGATTTGCTCAATCATTTGATGATGTTTTTGCCTTTCGTGCAAAAGAATTACAATTGGGATTTTTAAAACTATTAAGAGGGACATCATTACGTAATGATGCTAAAGATTATGGGTATGTCTATCAAAAAGAGCCTCCTTATGAAATGCTGGAAAACAAATGGTTATCTCATGATGATATGGAAAAGATTCATATGGCTGAAGATATGTTGGAGAAATACTGGAATAGTGGGCGTTTTGTACATACGATGAATGCGGTGATGGATGATGTTTCTTCGCCATTTGCGTTCTTTTATGATCTTTCATGTTTTTATCATGAAAAACAATATAAAAAAATAGGTTATCAGTTAGATGAACTTTATCTTTACTTGGATTCCTACTTACCTGAGAAGTATCATGATTTATTGATTATGGATTATTTATTGCAGTTTAAAGTGAAACCTAAAAAATGGTATCAGTCTACTTTAACTCCACAATCAAAGAAACAGGTTTTAAGAGAACTTTCACAAAAATATCAGCTTGATTCTGAGCTCTTATTTAGATATGCAATTGTAGAAGAAATTCAAGATCATTATCTTGTTGTGATCTATAAAGATTATCAATGTCAGTGGTCGATGTATAAGAAAGGGTGATCATAGTATGTTAACGATGGTTGAATATGTTCATCAAAGAATATCAACGTATTCTTTTCAGGTGGGTGTTGATTTTACTATGGGAAATGGTCATGATACACTTTTTTTAGCTGAACAGTGTCCAAAGGTCTATGCTTTTGATATACAGCCTGAAGCATTGGAAAATACAAAAAAACGTTTAGGAGATAGACAACATGTACAACTGATTTTAGATAGTCATGAAAATATGAAACAGTATTTTTCATCATTTGATATAGGAATATTCAATCTTGGCTATTTACCACAGGCTTCTCATCATATTACAACAACATTGCCGTCTACTCAAAAGGCTGTCTGTCAAGCTATTGAAATGATGAAAAAAGCACTTTTTATTGTTGTTTATCCTGGCCATGAAGAAGGATATCAGGAAAGTTTATGGATTCATGAATATGTATCACAGTTAGATTCTCATCAGTTTCATGTTTCGTGCTTTCAAATGTTGAATAAAAAGAAAGCACCCTATGTTATTGAAATAGAAAAGAAGCAGTAAATTCTGCTCAATGTCGTCAATTTAATGACATTAAAATAGAGAGAATATTTGATCAAATTCAAAATTCTCCCTTTTTTTCTTTCTGTGCTAAAAAAGCACAAAAAGATACTGATCATTTTTAATGATTTTTTTAAGTTTTTAAGTTATAATTTTTTTAGAAAATGATGTCTATA